>NZ_JBSXOQ010000123.1:0-136519 GCF_056859495.1 Sphingobium sp. L-44
AAAGCCCGGATCGTCGCGCAGGGCATCAAGGTCGTCGGCGTCCTCGTAGGCGCAGGCAATCGCCAGAACCCGCGCCCGCAAGATATCATCCAGTTTATGGATCACACGACAGGGATCGCGCGGATCGGCAATGCAAGCGGCAAGCTGCCTGCAGATATCCAGCTCGCGTTCGGCCTGGGCCACCAGCAAAACCCCACCGTCCGAAGTCAGCCGTGCCCCGTCGAAGGCGGCGGTGATTTTCTTTCGGCCCACCGCTGGGAATCCAAATCCGGTTGGGCTAGCATCGTTCATGGCGGGTGTGGGCCGTGGCTTTTTCTGTCCCGCAGAAGGGATGGTTTAGACACCCAATTTCCTACTTCAGAACAGAACCTTACGCTACTCCCGCCAACCCTCCTGACCGCCCCGGTGAATAGGAGAGGTTAGTCATCAGATCGATGAAGCGCCCAGTCGCCCTTGCGATGGCCTCCAATGGCGCGCCAGCCGCCTCCCAGTGAATTGTAATCATGCGATTGAGCGGCAGGCCAATGGCATCGGCGTGTCGCGCTGCGTCTATGAGATTGCCGACATGCGCGACGCTCAACTCATAACTCGCCCGGTCGGCATGATTGCGTGCGCCGCCTCTGACAGTGCGGTTACCAGAATGTGCTGCAACACCTAAAGTAGGATAAATAATAGCAAGAGCCGTGCCATCTCGGCTAATCGGCGGTTTATCGGGTGATTGCGGCCGGAGCGGTGCACTTGAAACTTCACCGAAAACCCCTTTCCGGTGAAGTTTCAAATCGCCGCCATGCCGAGCGCTCTGTTGCGCCTTGGGCATGGCGGCGAGTCAGCAGGCTATCCAGACAATGGCCAGCTTGCCGGTTGCATTCGGCCTGCGCTGCCCGCTGTCACGGATAAGCCCTTTGCGCTTCAGTTCGCTGGTGCGCGGCTGGATCGACCAGCGGTCCATGCCAAGCCGTGCGGCCAGCTCATCGGCAGTAAGCCCTATGGACCCAGCATCGCAGATTGCCCTGCGCGCCATGCGCTGGAGCCGTCCCAGCTTAGGCGTCATGGCATCGGCAGCGGCCCTGGCCGTGTCCACATTCCTGTGCCCCGGCGTGTCGGGATAGGTCATTACTCACCTCCCTCTGCCAGAGGCGGCAGGCCCGCGCGGTTCAAGAGTTTCGCAAGCCAATCGGCTTGCTTGTTGCTCAAGGGCGAAGGATCGACCGCAAGCTGGCCCAAGAACCCCCCGCCCCGGCGGTTGAGCCGGTAATTTCCGCAAAGGAGGGCGAGTGCTGCCTGCCGATGATCGGAAAAGGCGTGCTTAGCCATTGCGCGCCTCCCCCAAACAAGAATGGGCCGCATTCTGCGCTATCCAAAGTGCCAAGCCGAATATGGAGGCAGGCATTTGCGCCTGCCTGTCCAATGCGGTAATGGAGGGAAGCAACCAGCCGCCAAGTTGATTGCGCGAAGCCCCGGCCTGCCCGCCGGGGTTTTGCTTATTGAGGGACATAGCTCACATCTCCCCCGCGATCAGGGCTTTCAGCGCTTCTGCCGGAATGAGGGTTCGCCCGCCGACGCGCGTTACGCGCAAGCGACCAGCGGCAATGTGATTGTAGAGTGTCGTTCGGCCCAAACTGGAAACCGAGCAAGCCTCGCGGATACTGTAGGCAAGTTTCTGGGTGTGGTTGATGTTCGACATCATGGAATACCTCCGGATGAAAACGAACACCTCAACTAACGGCACTAATCGCCTTAGACAAAGCCAGTTTATGGTGTTTTAGGACGCCCTAAAAAATCCACTTCTCCGCGCTCGTAAGCCTGTTGCAGCTCTTCCGCCTCAATCGCCTGCATTGCCATCTCGCGATGCGAACGGACCTGCCTCTTCACGTAATCAGCTTTCAGGCCGTAAGCCTCTGCCACTTTGTGGCACGCACGCTCTAGATGGCCTCTTCGGAAGCCTCCCAGCCTCGCAACTGCAATAGCCATTTCCGCGTCGCGAATTTCGCTTAGCTGCGGATCGTGGGCGCGAGGCGGCATGTCTGACCGACGGGCAAGTTTGATCTCGAAGAAGCAATTGGCATCCGTTCCCTCGATCATGGCAAGAAGCTTGCGCGCCACTTCGGGATTGATTTGGAAGTTGGAACAGCGGATGTGTTCGGCCAACCAGTCTATGCGGCCATAGTGAAGTTCGCGAACAGCGTGGTAGGCGCTGGCATCCGGCTGCTCCTCAGGCAGCGGTTCAAACTCTTTCATCCCGCTCTCCGGTGGCGGCTCCGATGATAGAGGGGGAGCCACCCTACAGCCATGCTCGATCCGCCCCCGCGATTGAATTGCTTCTCCGGGCGTCACAACCTAATTTGCGGGCTATGTGGAGGCAATTGCAAAGTCTCTACAGACGGTGCCACCCATTCGAAAATCTCGAACCTCTATTGGGCTTCAACCTTGCGAATTGGAGTGACCTCGCCGCGAGCGATGCCTTTACAAGTGCAGTAGGTCGTCCAATCATCCATCAGTCGCCGCCGCTTTTCGAAAAGGTCGCCGCGCCGATAGGCCCGCTCCACCTTGTTCTCGATAGTGTGCGCCAACGCCATTTCAGCGACCTCATGGGCATAGCCGGTGCACTCGGCAGCCCAGTCGCGGAAGCCTGAACGGAAGCCGTGCACCGTTACATCGACTTTCATCCTGCGAAGCAGCATGGTCATGGCCATGCCGGACATTTTCCCGCCCTTGATCGCCGGGAACAGCCATGTCTTGCGCAGTCCTTGCGTGGACTTCAAAATCTCTACCGCGCGGGGTGACAGTGGCACGCGATGTTCCTTGCCTGCCTTCATGCGGCTGGCCGGGACCGTCCAGATTGCCTTGTCCAGATCGACTTCATCCCACGTTGCCCCGATCACTTCCCCAGTGCGGGCAGCGGTCAGGATGGTAAATTCCAGCGCCAGCGCCGCGACAGCCTTCCGCTTGCGCAGCGCGCCGACGAAGGCGGGGATCGCTTCATAGGGCATTGCCTTGTGATGGCCGCGCGTGAGCCGGGAACGAGCAGGCAGGATTTGCGCTATATGGCCGCGCCACCGGGCCGGATTTTCGCCTTCCCGGTATCCGCGCGCCTTGGCGGCATCGAGGATCGTTTCCATGCGCCCCCGCACGCGGCTGGCAGTCTCGGCCTTGGTTTTCCAGATAGGCTCAAGGATTTGCAGAACGTGTGAGGTGGCCACCTCAGCAACGGGCAGGTCCCCAATCACCGGATAGGCATAGGTGGCCAGCGTGTTCTTCCATTGCTGCCGGTGCTTGTCATTGCGCCAGCTTCCCTCATTCGCGCCGATGTAGGTTTCCGCCACGGCCTTGAACGTAATTCCGGCGACCTGTGCCGCCTGAGCAGCCGCAAGGGCCGCAGCGGCCTCCCGCTGGCGTTCCTCAAGAGGATCAATCCCCGCCTTCACCTTGAGGCGCAGCGCGTCGCGGGCATCGCGGGCATCGGCGAGGGAAATGCCGTCCGGTCCAGCGGGGCCAAGGCCAATGTCGCGAGATTTGCCATTCAGCATGAAGCGGTAGACCCAGGACTTTGCCCCGCTTTCCTTCACCAGCAGCCGCAATCCGCCGCCGTCGACATGACTTCCCGGTTTGGCATTTTTCACAGCCAGCGGAGTGAGTGCGTTGCTGAGTTTCTTGGGCATTGTGGCTCCTATGAGGGGAGCCGAACCTGTCAGAGCCTTGCCGGTTTGGCGAAAATGGCAGACGTTCCCCTAAACGTTCCCCAATAATAGCGCGGTTTTAGGGGAACGCAATGGGACGCATTCGGACAGGTGAGGGGTGCACCTTCGACATAATCCGCTATTTTAGCCATTATATTGGATAAACAGGAACGATGTCGGACGCCAGTTTGGCGGACTCCCTCTCCGCCACGACTTCCTAAGTGATTGTCGTTGCTTGACCTTCTGACAGAGCGTCGCTTTTCACCACCCCAGTGCGACAAAGTGGTGCGACAAAATGCGGTTGATGACGCATGTCAGAAGGACGAGTGACGGCGGATTCGAAGTCCGCATTATTGTTCCTGAAAAGCTTCGATCAGCGATTGGAAAATCGAGTCTGACGAAGCGCCTTGGGCGGCTTTCGAAATCCGAAGCCAATCGTCTCGCTGCGCCGATCATTGATGAGTTTCGGACACGGATCGAGCGGGCAAGGCTCGGGGGGCTCGATGCGATGCCTCCGCCACCATTGGCTTTCGTCGGCGCAATTGCTCCCGTCAGTTCATCTTTGCGTCGCGCGTCACCGTCAAAGCTCATGGAGCTATTCGATGGCTATGTGCGCGAGCGTTAGCCCGCGCCTTCTACGATCAAGCGATGGCGTCCTGTAATCGCGCATCTCACTGGCCATCTCGGGCATGATGACGGAGGGCGTGTCTGTGCCGATGACATCATCCGGTGGAAAGAGGCTCTTGCGGATCAAGGTGTCAGTGGGCGCACTATCCGCGAGGTCTACCTTACCGTTTCTAAGGTCGTCTTCGCGTGGGCCGTCGAAAATCGGAAGCTTGACACCAACCCGGCGGCTGGCGTGTCTGTGCGGGTCCCAAAGCGTGTGAGATCGCGGGGGGCCAGCTTCACCTCGGTTGAAGCGCGCACGATATTGCTGGCATCGCTTTCGCATGATCAGGGGCGGATTGCCGCTGAACATGCCCTCGCTCGGCGCTGGATACCTTGGCTATGTGCATACAGTGGCGCGCGCGTCGGCGAGATCACTCAGATGCGGGGGACCGATATTGCTTCAATTGATGGTGTCTGGGCTATGCGTATCACACCGGAGGCAGGAACGACGAAAAGCGGGCAGGCCCGCATTGTGCCGTTGCATTCTCATCTGTTGGAGCAGGGTGTGTTGAAGATTGCGCAGGGGGCGGGCGAAAGGCCGATTTTCTACGATCCGGCTCGTGGTCGCGGTGGGTCTGCGGGGAATGCCCATAGTAAGAAGGTCGGGGAGAGGCTGGCGGCGTGGGTGCGTGAGATTGGGGTCGATGATCCAAATGTGCAGCCGAACCACGGTTGGCGGCATTTGTTCAAAACGCTCGCTCGCCGTGCAGGTATAGAACCGGAGGTTCGTGATGCCCTTCAAGGGTACGCACCGCGCAGCGTTGGAGAATCCTATGGGGAATGGCCGATCGATGTGTTGTTGCGGAGCATTGAACTGCTTCCGCGCTTTGAAGTGGGTTTAACTCGGTGAGTGCTCATTTTTTGACAACCACTTCCTTTGTAGGAAATGGCTGACTAATCTGCGCTTGAATGATTGGCGCAGCCGCAAGTGAGTGAGAGAGGTGGCAGCCGTGACGCCGGTTGAGTATGTCCTCAGGATTGACGCTTTTACGCCTGACACCATGCCTATGGCGCGGTTGGCAGAGTATCTTGGCGCGCTTGCACGACTACTGGGCCACGCAGAGCATACTCATTTCGTCAGGCTGGAGGAGGGCAGCGCAAAGCTTGTCCATCGCGTTGATGCCGTGGATGCGCCGAAGGTTGAGACACGGCTCAATGGGGTTCTTGTTGGAAATGCGCCGAAGGAGGCGCTGAACGCTCAAAAGGCAATCGAGCAGCTTCTTGTCAATGACAATGCTGTTGCAACGCTTTGCGAGGTGTCTTCGGGCCGGGTAGTTATCCCGTTTGAAGGACGGAATAGGCCAAAGCCAATGGTTTTCCCGCCGTTCCGTGAAGATACCACTATCGACGGGCAGATTGTGAGCATCGGGGGGCGTGATCCAAGCGCTCACGCTGTCCTTCAGGACGGCGACGCTTTCCACACGAACATCCAAATGAAGAGGGAAGTGGCACGAGAACTTGCGCCCCTTCTTTATGGTCCCATGGTGCGGCTGCATGGGAATGGTCGCTTTGAGCGTCAGTTGGATGGTGTCTGGAAAATGCTGGATTTTCGAGTGGATCGTTTTGAAGTGCTCGATAATCGTCCAATTGCCGAGGCGCTGGCCGCTGTTCGAGGTGTTCGTGACAATCGCCTGATGGATGCTGAAGCATATCACGATATTTCGCGACTTCAGGATCAAGGAGATGGCGATCAGTGATCATTGTGGTCGATAGCACAGCACTGTGCTTGCTGGTAAATCCCTCCGCCAACCCGCCTGATGATCCGAACACTGGCAGGCCGGTCGTCCAAGCGCGGGATCGCATCGAACGCATGATATCGGAGTTGGGTGCCAACGGGACGCTGATTATTCCCACGCCGGTATTAGCAGAGGTTTTGGTGCGGGCGGAGGCCGGGGCATCTGCGATTGTGGCAGAGTTGGAGCGCCTGTCACGCGTCAGGGTCAGGCCATTTGACCAGCGTGCGGCTATCGAAACAGCGATCATGACGGGCGAGGCAATTCGGGCGGGCGATAAGCGCGGAGGTTCGACGGATGCATGGCAGAAGGTAAAGGTTGACCGTCAGATCATCGCCATCGCTCGAACGAACAATGCCACGCGAATTTATGCTGATGACAAGGCGCTCGTTGCCTTCGCGCGGCGGTTAGGCATGGATGTGGTTAGCACATGGGAATTGGCCTTGCCGGAGACAGAGGAAAACCTCTTCACCGCAAACGGCCTACGACCTGATGGGAGTGATGATTGCCTTGCCGATGATGCAATTGGTGAGATGTCATAGCTGAAATCGCACCACTTTGTCGCACTGGGGTGGTGAAAAGCGACGCTCTGTCAGAAGGTCAAGCAACGACAATCACTTAGGAAGTCGTGGCGGAGAGGGAGGGAAGCCGTTCTTCGCGTCAAACATGCTGATATTGCGTGCCTTTTCGAGGGTTGAACGTAGCAGGTTGTAGCGTTGAAGTGGAGCGGTAGTTCGACTTCTGCAACGGGATTCGAACCGTTCTCCACCGATCGTCCCTGCCGTGATCGCGCGGGATATCATCACGCGGGAGGATCGAGCGTCATGATGGAGATCAAGGCGATGCAAGGCAGGTGGAGCGGGTGGCGGGGGTCCGTCGGGTGGTTCTGGAGGGCTGCGGTGAACCAGCGTCCTCGGCCATCATTTCCTCGCCATCGTCCCCGGCGTCGCTATCGATATGTTCGATGATCCCGGCGACGCTCTCCCCCTGATCATGGGCAGCAGCATGGGTGGCCGACGTTGCCTTCGGCTTCGAACGTGATGCCATATGCTGATCTCCATGATGTCGCTGACGGTCGCCCAGAGCATGGGCGGTGATGGTCGGCGGATGACGATGTGGCCTGACGATGTCGGGTCGACGATCGGGCGAGATGATCCCGGCCTGATGCTGGTAACGACCGTCGGCGGTGAAGACGGGGGCCCGGAGGATGCCGATCAGTCAGCCAGTGCCGGATAGACCGATGCCCGACCGATCCCCATGGTCTTGGCGATCGCGGCAGCACCCATGCCGGCTCCATTAGCGGAATGCGGAGCGGATGAGGTATCGGAATGCTCAACGAAGCACGGTTGTGCGTAGCACAATTTCAGGAAAGGGGTGGGCTTTTCGAGGCGCATCATCTCTGCCGGCTCGTTATGCCTGCGGGCTGCGGCTTTGGCGATATGATCGGCGAACTTCGTGTTTCAGCGATCAGCCCGATCCAGTCTGCCTGCAATCTGGAGCGCAGCAATGCTCGCTCTGGAGGAAGAGTGGGCTTGGGTTTATCCTAGTCGCTCAACCAATCGGCGAGAATCTCGCCCCGATGCCCTTCGGGGGCCAACGCCGCGCGAAAGGCCTCCAACATGGGCGGTAATGCCTGCGTGAAAGCGTAGGGCGGATTGACTATGAAGAGGCCCGCACCGTTATAGATGCCGGGTTGCTCGCTATCATATAGCCAATGCTCCACGCACAGAAATTTTGGGATGCTGAGCTTGCGCAACTGCGCCTTCCATCGCGCATGCGTGGCGTAGTCTTTCAGCGGAAACCAGATTACCGTCACGCCATGCGCCCATTTGCGCTGCGCGGCGGCGAGGGTGGCGGTGATGCGGGCACGTTCGTCCGTCTGCTCATAGGGCGGGTCGACCACTACCACGCCGCGTGCGGTGCGGGGCGGTACCATGGCCAGCCACAATTCGTAGGCGTCGCGTTCATGCACGGCAGCGCTGGTCCCCCGCATCGCCCCGCGCAGGGTGTAAGCGTCTTCCGGGTGCTTCTCGTTGAGGATCAGGACATCCTGCGGGCGCAAAAGCTGTGCCAGAAACCGCGGCGAGCCGGGGTAAAGCTGCGGCTCGTCCCCCACATTCACCGCCCGCACGGCGGCGCGATAGTCGTCCAGCAAGGGGTTGTGGTCGGCAAAGGCCCGCAGCACGCCCTGCGTCGCCTCGCCGGTGCGTTGAGCGGCATCGCCGCCAAGGTCGTACAGGCCACAACCGGCATGGGTGTCGATCAGCGTGAGCGCGCCCGGCTTGTGTTGCAAGGCCCGTATCAGGGCGATCAACAGGCTGTGCTTGACGACATCGGCGCTGTTGCCCGCATGGAAGGAATGGCGATAATTCATTGTGTTTCAGATCCTGACGGCCTGCCTTTAGACGAGCTGCCGGACCTTCTGCAAAGCGAAGTTGTGGCCGGGCCGATATTATCGGGCGCACAAACCGAATGCGAGGTGATTGAAGCAACCAATCCGGCGCGCGCATAGGGGTGGGCGGAAACCTGCAACGGGCTTTGGAACTAGGCCAGGCGCTCCTTGTGTCGTGGATTGATAAGGGCGTGGCCACAGCCGCATCGGGTGCCGTGGCCACGCCCTTGGCATGGTCATGATCGGCCCGTCAGCGACCGCCGCCGTCATGGAAGCACGGCGATCGCCTGCACTTAGTCGACGGCAGCCAGTGTTGCGCGGACGGTGTCCTTGAGCGCGACACTGCTATCCGAAAGCCGGTCGATATCGATCTGCACGTCATTCTCGATGAGCTTGCGCCCCTGGACATAGTCCTTCACGCTGTTCACGCAGTCGAGCGCGATGACCTTGCCATCCCTGAGATAGACGATCGAGAAGGCGCCGTCGGCGGGCGTGCCGCGCATCACCGTCTGGTCGAACCCCGCGTTGATCCCGGCGGTCTGGAGCTTGAGATCATATTGGTTGGACCAGAACCAGGGGAAGGCGCGATAGGGCCGTTCGTCGCCGCAGATCGCCTTCGCCACGCAGGTCGCCATGTCATTGGCATTCTGGACGGATTCTACCCGCATCACCTGCCCGCCGGCAAAGTCGCAGGCAAAGGCGGCGCAGTCGCCGATGGCATAGATGTCGGGCAGCGAGGTGCGGCACCCGGCATCGACATCGACGCCATTGGCGCCCTTGGCCCCGGCACGGATCAGCGGCTCGACCGCCGGGATGATGCCAATGCCCACGATCACCGCCTGCGCCGGGATGCGCTCGCCATCCGCCAGCCGCACCGCCGTCACCTGACCGTCCGCCCCCTCCAGGCAATCGACCCTGGCATCCAGGCGCAGGTCGACGCCATGGTCGCGATGGACCTGCTGGTAGAAGGCGGACAACTCCTCGCCCGCCACCCGCGCCAGCACTCTTGGCAGCGCTTCCAGCAAAGTGACCTTGAGGCCCATCTTGCTCAGCACCGCGGCCGCCTCAAGCCCGATATAGCCGCCGCCAATGACCACGATCTCGCGCTTGCCGGCATCGATTTGCGCCATCAGCGCGTCGCAGTCGGCGCGGGTCCGCACTGCATGAACGCCGGCCAGATCGGCGCCCGCGCAGCTCAGCCGGCGCGGATCGCCGCCGGTCGCCCAAATGAGCTTGCCATAGCCAAGGCTGCGTCCGTCGGAGAGCGTCAGTTGCTTACCGGCCGGATCGACCGCCGTCACTTCGGTGCCGAGCAGGAAGTTCACATCCTTTTCCGCCCAGAAGGCCGGCGGGCGGATAAGCAAGCGTTCGAACGCCTTTTCGCGCGCGAAATAATCTTTCGACAGCGGCGGCCGCTCATAGGGATATTCCGGCTCGCGGCCCACCACCATGATGGTCCCGGCAAAGCCGTTCTGGCGCATTGCGATCGCGCATTGCGCGCCGCCATGGCCGGCCCCGACGATGACGATATCGGCGCGATCCATCATCATCACACCCGCTCCAGCAGGACGGCCAGCCCTTGGCCGACGCCGATGCACATGAAGGCCAGCGCATGGCGCCCACCGGTCCGATGCAGTTCCTCGACCGCCGACAGCGCGATGCGCGCGCCCGACATGCCGAGCGGATGACCAAGCGCGATCGCGCCGCCATTGGGATTGATGCGCGGGTCGAACGGATCGACGGCCAGGTCGCGCAGCGTCGCGATCGCCTGGCTGGCAAAGGCTTCATTGAGTTCGATCACGTCGAGTTGATCGACGGTCATGCCGTTGTGGGCGAGCAGCTTGCGCGCCGCCTCGATCGGACCGGCGCCCATGATGCGGGGCGCGATGCCGGCCGCCGCCATGCCGATCACCCGAGCACGCGGCGTCAGGCCGTGCCTTACCGCAGCCGCTTCCGACGCGACCAGCATCGCCGCCGCGCCGTCATTCAGGCCCGATGCATTGCCCGCCGTCACCGTGCCGTCAGCCTTCACCACGGGCTTCAGCTTCGCCAGCGCCTCCAGACTGGTGGCGCGCAGATGCTCGTCCGCCTCGAACAGCAGGGGATCGCCCTTCTTCTGCGGGATCGAGACCGGCACGATCTCGGCAGCGAAGCGCCCGCTCGCCTGCGCGCGCGCAGCTTTTTCCTGGCTGGCGAGGGCAAAGCGATCCTGTTCCTCGCGGCTGATGCCCCATTGTTCGGCGACATTCTCGCCGGTCTGGGGCATGGTATCGACGCCATAGGCGGCCTGCATCGCCGGATTGATGAAGCGCCAGCCGAGCGTCGTGTCTTCAATCTTTTGGTCGCGGCCAAAGGCGCTGCCGGCCTTGCCCAGCACATAGGGCGCGCGGGTCATGCTCTCGGCGCCGCCGGCGATCAGGAAATCGGCGTCGCCGCTGCGGATCGCCTGCGCCGCCATGCCCAGCGCATTGAGGCCCGAGCTGCAAAGCCGATTGACGGTCACGCCCGGCACGGCCTCGCCCATGCCTGCCAGCAGCACCGCCATGCGCGCGACATTGCGATTATCCTCGCCCGCCTGGTTGGCGCAGCCCAGGATCACATCGTCGAGGGCCGACCAGTCGGCCCGTTCATTGCGCGCCATCAGCGCCTTGAGCGGCAGCGCCGCCAGATCATCGGCGCGGATGGTCGCCAGCGATCCGTTGAGCTTGCCGATCGGGGTGCGGACGGCATCGCAGATGAAGGCCTGTGCCATATGTCTCAGCTTTCCAGGAAAGAGGTGATGGCGCCCGCCAGCGCCTCGGGCGCTTCGAGCGGGGCAAGATGCGCGGCTTTCAGCGCCACATGCGCCGCGCCGGGGATGCGGGCGATCAGATGTTCGCCATGCCCCGCATAGGGTGTCGATATGTCGCGCGTGCCGGTCACGACCAGGGTCGGACAGGCGATGCCGCCGATCCGGTCGGCCAGGTCCATGTCGCGGATCGCCGCGCCGCAACCGGCATAGCCCTGCGCATCCATCGTCAGCAACTGACGTCGTACCGCTTCATAGATGGCCGGCTCGGCGGCGTCGGACAGGAAACGACCCATGGCAAGATCGGCGATGGCGGCCATGCCCTCGCCCCGCACCTTGGCGATACGGTCGTTCCAGGAGGCGCTGTCCATCGTCGCGGAGGTGCAGATCGGCAGCAGCTTCTCGACCCGCCCCGGCGCGCGCAGCGCCAGTTCCATGCCGATCATGCCGCCCAGCGAGACGCCTGCCACAGAGAAGCGATCGAACCCGGCCGCATCGGCCGCCGCCAGCACATCGTCGGCCAGCATGGCGAGCGCATAATCGCCCGGCTCGGCGATCGAGGCGCCATGTCCGCGCGTGTCGATCCGCAGCACAGCGAAGCGATCGCGCAGATGGGGCAGCACGCCGTCCCACAAATCCATGTCGGTGCCGATGCTGTTCAGCAGTAGCAGCGCGGGCGCGTCATCCCGCCCGTCACGCTTCCAGTAGAGGTTCGCACCGGGACGCTGGATGAAGGCCATACTCAATCCTCCGGCGCGATGGCAACGCGCAGCCCGTCGAGCGCGGCCGTCATCATGATCTGGCAGGACAGGCGCGACCGATCGCCACGATGGTCGGAGGAATCGAGCAGGTCATCCTCGTCGCCGCTGGCCGCACCGACCGCGCCGGTCCAGGCCCCATCCACGAAGACGTGGCAGGTGGCGCAGGAACAGCAGCCGCCGCACAAGGCGAGCAGTTCGTCAAAGCCATTGTCGCGAATGGCCTCCATCACGGAGACACCCTCACGGGCATCGATATTGGTTTCGTCCCCCGCACGGTTGACGACGATCAGATTGGGCACGGTAAATTCCAGTCTTATGCGTTTTCGAGGATCGCCAGCGGCGCGCCGGTCTTCTCGACGACTTCGGCTTCGGTCACGCCCGGCGCCAGTTCGACAAGGGTGAGGCCGCCCTTCGCCCGATCGACGGCGATCACGGCGAGGTCGGTGATGATGAGGTCGACCACCGCCTTGCCGGTGAGCGGCAGCGAGCAGGTCGGCAGGATCTTGGGGCTGCCATTTTTCGACACATGGTCCATCACCACGACCACGCGCTTGACGCCCGCGACCAGGTCCATCGCCCCGCCCATGCCCTTCACCATCTTGCCGGGGATGGTCCAGTTGGCGAGATCGCCATTGGCGGCCACTTCCATCGCGCCCAGCACCGCCATGTCGATATGGCCACCCCGGATCATCGCGAAACTGTCCGCCGAGGAGAAAAAGCTGCTGGTCGGCAGCGCGGTGATCGTCTGCTTGCCGGCGTTGATCAGGTCCGGGTCCGCCTCACCCTCATAGGGAAAGGGGCCGATGCCGAGCATCCCATTCTCGCTTTGCAGCGTGACATTGACGCCTTCGGGCACATGGTTCGCCACCAGGGTCGGGATACCGATGCCGAGGTTCACATAATAGCCGTCGCGCAGTTCCTTCGCGGCGCGCGCCGCCATCTCGTCGCGGGTCCAAGGCATCAGGCAATCTCCCTTTCGCGGACGGTCAGCTTCTCGATCCGCTTCTCGTTGATGGTGGAAAGGACGATGCGGTCGACATAGATGCCGGGCGTATGGATGCAGTCGGGGTCGAAGCTGCCCTCGGGCACGATTTCCTCGACCTCTACCACGGTCACCTTGCCGGCGGTCGCCATGTTCGGGTTGAAGTTGCGCGCGGTCTTGCGGAACATCAGGTTGCCCGCGGGGTCGGCGCGCCACGCCTTGATGATCGACAGATCAGCGCGCAGCCAGGTTTCGCGGACATAATCCTCGCCCTCGAAATTCTCGATCGGCTTGCCCTCGGCCACCACCGTGCCGACGCCGGTCTTGGTGTAGAAGGCCGGGATGCCGGCGCCACCAGCGCGGATACGCTCGGCCAGCGTCCCCTGCGGGTTCAGCTCCAGCTCCAGTTCGCCGGAGAGATACTGGCTTTCGAACAGCGTGTTCTCGCCCACATAGGAAGAAATCATCTTCCGCACCTGCCGGCTTTCCAGCAGCATCCACAGGCCGAAACCGTCGGCGCCGGCATTGTTGGAGATGACGGTCAACTCCTTCACGCCGCTCGTCCGGATTTCCGGGATCAGGCTTTCGGGATTGCCGGAAAGGCCGAAGCCGCCCGACATGATCGTCATCCCGTCGAACAACAGGCCATCAAGGGCCTGCGCCGGGCTGTCGTAGATTTTCTGCATGTCTTCAGTCCCTTCAGCCGATATCGCCGCCCGCAACGGGCAGGACCGATCCGGTCACATAGCTGGCCTCGTCGGAGGCGAGGAAAAGGATGGGCGCGATCTGCTCGTCCAGCGTGCCGTAGCGCTTCATGAAGGCCGACGACGTCACCTGCGCCACCGCCTCGGCCATCCATTCCTGTTCCTGAACATTGTCGCCCTCGGCATTACGCGGCACGCGGCGCGGCGGTGCACTGGTGCCACCGGGCGCGGTCGCGACGACACGAATGCCCGCCTCCGCATATTCCATCGCCAGCGCTTGCGTCAGGCCATTGATCCCGCCCTTCGCCGCCGAATAGGGCACGCGGCGGATGCCGCGCGTGGCGTTGGACGACAGGTTGACGATCGTCCCCGCGCCCTGTTCCAGCATTGCAGGCAGAACCGCATGGCAGCAATAGAGGGTCGGCATCAGCGAGCGTCGGATTTCCGCGTCGATCTGTTCCGGCTCGAACTGCGCATAGGGCCGCATGCGGATTGCGCCGCCGACATTGTTGATGAGGATATCGATGCGCCCGAACGCCGCGATCGCCGCCGCCATCGCCTGTGCCGCACCCTCATAGGTTTCAAGGTCGCAGGTGACCGAAATCGCCTTGCCGCCCGCCGCCACGATCGCCTGCTCGACATCGGCCACGAAGTCCGCCCGGTCGACCAGCAAGAGGCTGGCGCCCTCTGCCGCGGCGCGGGTGGCGACGCCGGCACCGATGCCCTGCGCCGCGCCGGTCACGACCATCACCTTGCCGGCAAAGCGGCCCTGGAAGATCATCGCTCGCCCCTCAGATATGATAGACGTCGATGACCTGATGAATATAGTCGTCCTTGAGGACGATCGTCTTCTTCAGGATCTTCGGCGCCGCGCCACTGATGTCCAGCGTGACGAAGCTGGTTCCGAAAAACTGCTGCGTCTTCTGGTAGCGATGGCTCATCGTGTGCCAGTTGTAGCGCAGGTCGATCGCATCGCTCCGCGTCTCGATCACCTCGATATTCGCCAGGAAGTGCGAGGTGCGCGCCTCCGGCGTGCTCGCCGACGACCGTTCGGTCTTCAAGCGATAGACGCGATCCTCCAGCCCCTTGCGGTTGCCATAATAGATGAGCGAGATTTCGCTGTGCGGATCGGTGGTCAGCGCATCATCGTCGGTCCAGGCCGGCATCCAATATTCGCACTGTTCCGAATAGCATTCGAGCCATGCGTCCAGTTCGCGATCGTCGAGCAGCCGTGCCTCGCGATAGAGAAAGGCGCAGATATCCTGATAGGAGAGCGCCGCGCGCTCCGTGTCGAGCACCAGTGTCATTCTGCGGCCTCCATCATCGGCGCACCGGCTTCGCGAGCCATGCCGTCGAGCATGATCTGCGCCCAGAATTCATGCTGGCGCACGAACAGCCCTTCGTCCTCGCTGCGCTCGCTCGACAGTAGCGGATTCATCCCCATCGCCGTCGCATTGCTGTCCGGCCCGGCGATCCAGCGGGTCGCGCCGCGGCTGAGGTCGTTCCACAATTCGCCCGCGCCTTCATAGGCCGACTGGCAGCTGCGGAATTCCTCCAGATCGTCGGGCGTACCCATGCCGGTGACGTTGAAGAAATCCTCATATTGGCGGATGCGATGCGCCCGGTCTTGCGCGCTTTCGCCCTTGGGGGCGTAGCAATAGATGGTGACTTCGGTCGTATGCACGTCGATCGGGCGGACGACGCGGATCTGGGTCGAAAACTGATCCATCAGGAAGACATTGGGATAGAGCGCCAGATTGCGCGTCTGCTCCAGGATGAAGCGGGCCTTGTCCTCGCCCAGTCGCTCGAC
Organism: Sphingobium sp. L-44; assembly: GCF_056859495.1. Classification (NCBI taxonomy): domain Bacteria; kingdom Pseudomonadati; phylum Pseudomonadota; class Alphaproteobacteria; order Sphingomonadales; family Sphingobiaceae; genus Sphingobium; species Sphingobium sp. L-44. The sequence continues at coordinate 15,517 of NZ_JBSXOQ010000123.1, forward strand.
CAGCTGGTCCTTATAGTTCCAGACCGGCCGGACCTCGGGGTTCAGCACCTGCGTCCAGAGCAGGATATGACCATGCTCGAAGCCATAGACGCCGCTTGCCGGTGCCTTCGACCAGCCATTGGCGTCGACCGCCTTGGTCCCGCCCTCGGCGCGGCGGCCCATGGTCGACTGGTAATTTTCATGGACCGAACTGACATGATAGCCGTCGCAGCCATTTTCCATCTGCATCTTCCAGTTGCCATGGAAGGTGTAGGTGGAATTGCCGGTCAGCACTTCCAGACCCTCGGGCGCCTGGTCGACCATCTGGTCGATGATGACCCTGGCCTCGCCCAGATGATCCTCCAGCGGCAGGACATCATGATTGAGCGACCCGAAGATGAAGCCGCGATAGCTTTCGACCCGCACCTTGGTCAGGTCGTGCGACCCTTCATGATCGAAACTGTCGGGATAGGCGCCGGTGCTGGCATCCTTGGCGCGCAGCAGCTTGCCGTCGGTCTTGAAGCTCCAGCCATGGAAGGGGCAGACGAAGAGCGGCTGGTTGCCACGCTTGCGGCGGCACAGCTTGGCGCCGCGATGGGCGCAGGCATTGACCACGCAATTGAGGCCGCCATCCTTGGCCCGCGTCAGGATCACCGGCGTATGGCCGATCCAGGTGGTGAAATAGTCGTTCTTCTTCTCGACCTGGCTCTCATGGGCCAGATAGACCCAGTTGCTCTCGAAGATATATTTCATCTCCAGATCGAACAGTTCCGGGTCGGTGAAGACGTCGCGGCGGCAGCGGAAAATGCCGGTTTCCGGATCGTCCACGACCGCGGTTTCAACACGGTCGCGCAGGAAAGCCATGGGGCTGGTCATGATCCTCTCTCCTCTCAGGCCGGTTCTGCGACCGGTTCGACGGCATCCACCACCAGGCGCTTGCGGGTCGAGAAGGCCTCGTCGCCCTCATCGTCCGCGCGCTGCAGATGGAAATCGAAGGCGATATGGGCACTGTCACCCTGACGGTTGGGCACCGGCAGCAGCCCTTCGCGGGTGCCGAAGGCGAAATCGTCGGCAGCGAACGGATCATCGCCGAAGTTGATCTGGGTGGTCAGGCGGCGATAGCCCGGCGCCTCGATGAAGAAATGCACATGGGCGGGGCGATTGCCGTGCCGGCCGAGCGCCTTCATCAGCCTGTCGGACGCGCCGCCCGGCGGCACCGAATAGCCGTTCGGCATCTTCGACGAGAAGGCATAGGTGCCATCGGCCGCGATCTTGAGGCGACGGCGATTGTTGAACGGCGTCTGTTCATGGGTCGGGTCGAAATGCGAATAGAAGCCGTGCGAGTCCGCATGCCAGACATGGACCAACCCGTCCGTCACCGCCTCGCCATCGGGGCCGATGATGCGGCCGGTCATGTAGAGCGTGTCGGTATCGTCGGCATCGTCGGTCAGATAGGCGCCGCTCTCGACGATCGGCGCACCCTCGACATAGAGCGGCCCTTCGATCGTGCGCGGGGTGCCGCCCGACTTGCCGGCCTCGGCATCCTTGGCATCCATGTAGAGATCGATGAAATGTTCCAGGCCGACGCCCGGCATCAACAGGCCCAGTTCGCCCGCGCCCGCCGCGCCCTGCAGGAAGTTGACGGCATTCCACACCTCGTCCTCGCTGACGTCATAGCGGGCGATGACGGTCATGCAGGATTGGATCAGGTCGCGAACGATGCCCTTCATGCGGGCGTTGCCACCGTCGCAGCCCAGCCCCGCGACACGGTCGAGCAGGTTCTGGATTTCCGGTGTTTCTACGAAGCTGGTACCCATATTTTCTCTCCTAAGCTTTGCGGTCTGTGTCGGACGATCAGCGATCATCCTCATGGATCGAGGACGGATGGCGGCAGAGCGGCGTGATCTTCATCGTCATGAAGGGGTAGAGCGGCAGCGCCATCAGCGTGTCGTGCAGGGCGGCATTGCTCTCGACATCGAAGATCGAGACGTTGGAATAGAGGCCGACCTTGCGCCAGATATGGCGCCAGGTGCCGGCGGCCTGCAGCGTCTGGAAATAGGCCTTTTCCGCGGCCTTGATCCGGGCGGCTTCCGCCGCATCGAAATCCAGCGGGATGTTGACGTCCATTTCGACCATGAACAGCATGGGTTTCAGGCTCCTGCGGTAACGGCGTGAAGGATCGGCGACGTGCGATCGCGTCGGAAGAAGGCGAGCTTGTCCTCGTCAAAGGCGATGCCCAGGCCCGGCCCGGTCGGCACGGCGAGCGAGAAGTCGGCATAGCCAAGCGGATCGCGCAATATGTCCTCGGTCTGGAGCAGCGGACCGAACAATTCGGTGCCCCAGGCAAGGTCCGGCAGGGTGGCAAAGACATGGGCCGACGCGACGGTGCCGACACCGCCCTCCAGCATCGTGCCGCCATAAAGTCCGATGCCGGCCGCCGTGCCGATCGCGGCCACGTCAGCCGCTGCGAACAGGCCGCCCGACTGGGCGATCTTGAGCGCGAAGACGCCGGCGGCATGGGCCGAGGCGATCCGCATCGCGCTGCGCGGACCATTCAACGCCTCGTCCGCCATCAGCGGCACCGGCTGGTTCTTCGACAGGCGCGCCATTGCGGCGATCGCGTCGCCGGCGATCGGCTGTTCGACCAGGTCGCAGCCGACATCATGCAGCATGGCCATGCCGATCTTGGCCTGCGCCTCCGACCAGTTCTGGTTGACGTCGACGCGCACGCTGGCGCGGTCGCCCAGCGCCTTGCAGATGGCGCCGACATGGGCGACGTCATCGCGCACCTCGCGCTTGCCGATCTTCAGCTTGAAGATGCGGTGGCGCCGGCGGTCGAGCATTTCCTCGCCCTCGGCAATGTCGCGCGCGGTATCACCGCTGGCCAGCGTCCAGGCGACGGGCAGGCTGTCGCGCACCCGGCCGCCGCCGATCAGTTCGGACACGGCGATGCCCAGCCGCTTGCCCGCCATGTCGAGCAGCGCCGTTTCAACCGCGCATTTGGCGAAATGATTGCCGCGCACGCAGCGGGCGACTTTGGCCATGGTGGCGCCGACCTGCGCCAGGTCGCAGGTTTCCAGTACGGGGACGATATAGGTGTCGATCGCCGACTTGATGCTTTCGGGGCTTTCCTCGCCATAGCTGAGGCCGCCGATCGTGGTCCCCTCGCCAATCCCCTCGATACCGTCGGCATCGGTCAGGCGGACGATCACCATCGATTGGGCGTGCATGGTCGCCATGGCCAGCACATGCGGGCGGATCGTCGGCACATCGACGATGAAGGTATCGGCGTGGCTCAATCCAGCCATTGCGGCGACTCTCCCAAATGCTTACGTTTCATGGGATAGCTATGCCTCGTCCGCGCCGGTTTCAAAGATCAATGCGGTCAAGGGGCCATACTCTGGAGGTATAAGTCAGTGATGGACCTGCGCCTCTTGCGCTATTTCGTGGCGGTGGCCGACGAAGGCAATTTCAACCGCGCCGCCGACCGGCTGCATATTGCCCAGCCGCCATTGTCCCGCGCGATCCAGCAACTGGAGGCGCATGTCGGCGCGCCTCTGCTCGACCGCGCCAGCCGCCCGCTGCGACTGACCGATGTCGGGCGCCTGCTTCATGCCCAGGCGCTGCAGTTGCTGGCGCGGATGGAGGATGTCGAGACGATGGTGAAGACCGCCGCAACCAGCCAGCGCCGCCGGCTGGTGATCGGCTTCGTCGCCTCGACCATCTATGCCCGCCTGCCCGAACTGATCCGCGAATTTCGCAAGGTCGCCGACAATGTCGAACTGGTCATGGTGGAAAGCACCACCCTGGAACAGATCGCTGCGCTCAAGGACGGACGCATCGATGTCGGCTTCGGCCGCATCCGGTTCGAGGATCCTGCCGTCCGTCGCATCATCCTGCGCAATGAGAAGATGGTCGCCGCCTTCCCGATGGACCACCCGCTGGCCCGCGGCGAAGGACCGATCTCGATCCGCGACCTGGCCGAAGAACCACAGATCATCTATCCGCGCGCGCCGCGCCCCAGCTATGCCGACCAGGTCATATCACTGTTCCGCGACCATGCGATCGAACCGCGCATCGTCCATGAGGCGCGCGAACTGCAGATCGCCATCGGCCTGGTCGCGGCGCAGGAGGGGATGGCGATCGTCCCCGAATCGGTCCATCGCGCCCGCAGCCACGATGTCGCCTTTCGCGACCTGGTCGAGCCGGCCACCTCCCCGATCATCATGAGCCACCGCCCCGGCGACCGTTCGCCCGAACTGGCGCTGATGGCGTCGGTGATCGCGCGCCAATATGCACAATGGGGCTATGAGGTGCCGGCCGCCCTGACCGAGGAGCTTTGAAGCCACCGAACCGCCCGCCATACCCGTAGCGTATTTCAACGGGACTTAATTGGTATTTGGCGTCGCCCTGCATGTCATTCACTTTCCCGAGAAATCATACCCATCAATAAGGGAGAGGAATCGATATGCAGGGTATCGATATAAATCGTCACATCGACGAAGCCAGGTTCGGAAACCTACATCTCAAGATCATCATTGCTTGCGCCATCCTGCTTATAGTCGATGGCTATGACGTCTTCATTTACGGCGTCGTCCTTCCACAGTTGATGGACCAATGGGGACTTAGCGCCCCGCAGGCCGGGTCGCTCGCCAGCTGGGCCTTGTTCGGCATGATGTCCGGCGCGCTCTTCTTCGGTCCTCTGGGCGACCGGATCGGCCGCAAGACCTGCATCACCATCTGCTTCGCGCTGTTCAGCGCCGCCACCTTCGTCAACGGCTTCGCCACCACGCCGACCATGTTCGGCGCGCTGCGCTTTCTCGCCGGCCTCGGCTGCGGGGGGCTGATGCCCAATGCGGTCGCACTGACCAATGAATATGCGCCCAAGCGGATGCGCAGCACACTCGTCGCGCTGATGTTCAGCGGCTATGCCGTGGGCGGCATGGCGGCTGCGGGCCTGGGCATCTGGCTGCTGCCGCTGTTCGGCTGGCAGGCGATGTTCTTTGCCGCTGCCGTGCCGCTCGTCCTCCTGCCGCTCGTCCTGCGCGGCCTGCCGGAATCGGCCGGCTTCCTGGTCCGTCAGGGGCGCCAGGAACAGGCCCGCGCCATCCTTCAGCGGCTGTCGCCCGGCGAGCGCCTCGACGGCCCGCTGCTCCAGCCGCAGGGTATCGCCGCCAAGACCAGCATTGCCGCGCTTTTCCAGCACAATCGCACGCTCGGCACGCTGTCGATGTGGCTCTGCTTCTTCTGCTGCCTGCTGATGGTCTATGCGCTCGGCTCCTGGCTACCACAGCTGATGCGCAGCGCCGGATACAGCCTCGGGTCCAGCCTGTCCTTCCTGCTGGCACTCAATTTCGGCGGCATGTTCGGCGCGATCGCCGGCGGACGCCTGGCCGACCGGTTCGGCCTGCCCCAGGTGGTCATCGCCTATTTCCTGCTCGGCGCGATCTGCATCAGCCTGCTCGGCCTCAACGGGCCGATGCCGATCCTCTATCTGCTGATCTTCGTCGCCGGCGCCGGCACCACCGGCACGCAGATATTGCTCTATGCCAGCGTCGCCGACTTCTATGACCTGTCGGTCCGCTCGACCGGACTTGGTTGGGCATCGGGCATGGGCCGGGTCGGCGCGATCGTCGGGCCGATGCTGGGCGGCGTGCTGCTCGCGGCGCAACTGCCGATGACGCTCAATTTCGTCGCCTTCGCCATACCGGGCCTCGTCTCGGTGCTGGCCACCCTGGTCTTCATGCTGAGCCGTCGCCAGCAGGCCAACCGGGAAAGCTACGCCCTGGCGGCGTGATCGGACCATCATGACTGCAAGCCAGACAGGCTGGATCCCGGCGATCATCGCCGGGATCATCGCCACCACCATATCCTATGCCGGTCCGCTGGTGATCATCTTCCAGGCGGCGCAGGGCCTCGAACCTGCCCTCGTCGCCTCGTGGATCTGGGCGATCTCCATCGGCAGCGGCCTGTTGGGCATATTGCTAAGCTGGCGCTGGCGCGTGCCGATCGTCATCGCCTGGTCAGCGCCGGGATCGGCGCTGCTGGTGACGATGCTGCCGCAGACTGATTTCGCGACCGCGATCGGCGCCTATATCGTCGCCAATCTCGCGGTCCTGCTGGTCGGCCTGTCGGGCGCCTTCGACCGGTTGATGCAGCGGCTGCCCGCCGCGATCACCGCCGCGATGCTGGCTGGCATCCTTTTTCGTTTCGTTATCGATATGATTGGCGCCGTGCCGTCCGCGCCGCTGATGCTGATCGCGATGATCGCCGCCTTCTTCGCCGGCCGCGTGCTGGCGCCGCGCTATGCCGTGGTCGCGGTGCTGATAACCGGCGTCGCCATCACCGCACTCAGCGGCGGCCTGTCGGGATCGATCGGCACGCCGCACCTCACCATGCCGGTCTGGACGACGCCGCGCTTCGACTGGGCCGCGACCGCCAGCATCGCGGTGCCGCTGGCCGTGGTCGCGCTGACCGGCCAGTTCCTGCCCGGCATCGCCGTGCTGCGCGCCGCCGGTTACGACCAGCCCGCCGCCCGGCCGATCGTCTCGACCAGCGCCATCGCCTCGATCGCGCTTGCGCCCTTCGGCTGCCACGGCCTCAATCTCGCCGCCTTCACCGCCGCCATCTGCCTTGGCCCCGACGCCCATCCCGATCCCGCCCGCCGCTACATGGCCGGCATCGCGGGCGGTGTCACCTATCTCGTCTTCGGCGCCTTTGCCGCCACCGTTCTGGCGCTGTTCGCCACCCTGCCCAAGACGCTGATCGCCGCGCTGGCGGGCCTCGCCTTGTTTCCGGTCGTCGCCAATTCGCTCAGCACCGCACTGCGTGCCGAACGGGGACGCGACGCCGCCCTTGTCACTTTCGCTGTCAGCGCATCGGGGATGACGCTGGCCGGGCTTGGCTCCGCCTTCTGGGGCCTGATCTTCGGCCTCGCCGTCCACCTGCTCCAGAGCCTCGTCGCAAAACGGCCCGACCAGGCCACCGCATAACCAGAAAAACCCATATCCCGGAGAGTATGCATGTTCGATCTTCTGGCGCCCGTCCTGGCCGCCTCCGCGGCACAAGCCACCCCCGCCCCGCCGCCCGCTCCTGTCGAAGTCGCGCAGAAGGATGCGGCGCCGGCCGAGGCCCAACTGCCCCTATCGCAGACCGGCGAGCGGCCCAAGGCACCCAAGCCCGCCTTCCGCCCGATCAACCATGACGAGGATTATTCCGGCTTCCGCGACGTGCGCGACGCGAACCTGTGGACCCGCCTCAAATATCTGCCGATCGTCGGCAACACCTATGCCACGCTAGGCGGTGAACTGCGCCTGCGCCCCGAACTGCGATTGGGCGAACGCTGGGGCCGCGGCCCGCAGGATGATGACGGCAATTTCCAGCAGCGCAGCCGCATCTGGGGCGATCTCCAGGTCGAAGGTCTGTTCCGCGCTTTCGTCGATCTCGAACATGCAACCAGCACTGGCCTCGATTCCGTCGTCGCCCCGATCGAGGAAGGCCGGCTCGATTTCAATCAGGCCTTTGTCGAGGCGCATGTCCCGGTCGGCAAGGGTCGCATCACCGCCCGCCTCGGCCGGCAGGAAATCGGCATCGGCAACCAGACCGTGTTCGACATGCGCGAAGGCGCCAACACTCGCCGCTCGCTCGACCTGCTGCGCGTCATAGCGACCCAGGGACCATGGGATGGCGGCTTCCTCACCGGCCATGCGGTGCTGGAAAAGCTCGGCACCTTCGATGACGAAACCAACCATGATTATGACCTGACCGGCTTTCATGCCGGCCGCAGCTTCGGCGCCGGCGCCCGCACCGGTCGCGCCGAAGCGCTGTTCGTCTCCTCCGACCGCGCCAGCCTGGCCTTCGACAGCGAAGCCGCCGCACGCGACCAGCGCCGCACCCTGTCGCTGCGCTATGCCGGCAAGCGCGACGCCTGGAGCATCGATGTCGAGGGCATCCGCCAATGGGGCTCGTTCGGCGATCTCGACATCGACGCCTATTATGTCACCGGCACAGCCGCCTATGGCTGGCAGGGCGGATGGAAGCCCAAGCTGGCCTTGCGCGTCGATGTCGGCTCGGGCGACAAGAACCCCAATGACGGCAAGATCGGCACCTATGCGCCGCTCTTCCCCAAGCCGCTCACCTATAATGGCGACCTTGGCCCGCATAATCTGACGATTATCCAGCCGCAGCTGTCAATCCAGCCGACCGCGAAGCTGAAGCTCGATTTCTCGGCGGCGGGCCTGTGGCGCACCTCCACCAAGGATGGCGTCTATTCGCTCGGGGGCCAGGTGCTTCGGCGCGGCGACGAAAGCGACAGCCGCTTCTTTGGCAAGCGCGCGACGGCGGCCGGCCAATATGCGCTCAACCCGTTCATGACGCTGGGCTTCTACACCATCTATGGCGACGTCTCGGAAAAGTTCAAACCCGGCCGCGACCTCTATTACGCCGCCACCTACCTGACCTTCCGCTTCTAGATCAGGCAGTGTGGGTGTGCCGGAGGCAGGCGGGATCGCCGGTCTCCTCCGGCACAGGCAGCGGCTGTCAGCCCCGCCGTCGCCAGCGGCGGAACAAGGATAGCCCCAGCACCCCGCCGCCCACCACGGCCGCGATCGCGCCGCCGGCCGAGGCCAGCGCCCAGGCCCCGGCGGCCAGCAGGCCCGTCAGGAAATCGACGATGATGAGGGTGAGGTGGATCATGCAGGAAGGAAGACGGCGCTAGGCGCCAAGTTCCTTCGCCTCCTGATATTTCAGCTCCAGAAAACGATTCTGGGTCGCCAGCTTGTCGAGATCGCCGCTCGCCAGCTGCTCACTCATCCGGCCGATCTCGGCGTCGATCACGGACAGCCCCTCGATCAGCTGCTTCTCGGGCACGCGGCCATTGCGTTCCTCGCGGCGCAGCGGCGCGGGGATCGACTGATAGCCGGTGACCAGTTCGGGCAGATGATCGGCCAGCAGCTTGCGAATCTCGTGCGCGGCCGGATCCTGCTCTCCCAGCCGTTCGAGCTGCGGCGCCAGCGTCTCCAGCTTGACGCCGATGCTGTCGACCAGGCTGACCGCTGGCGCGGGCAAGGCCTTGCGCTGATTTTCCAGCCAGATTTCGGTCTTGAGCGGCAGGGCGGTCAGCGCCGTGTCCGCCAGCTTGTCCGGGCTGACCGCGCGTTCGCCCGGCAGCAGCGCAAAGAACAGCGTGGTGACCAGCAGCAGGCCAAGCACGATCATCACGCCACTGGTGCCCAGCGGCATGAACCAGCCGGCGATCATGGCGGCGATGATGATCGCGAAGGCGGCGCCCGCGATCCGGCCCAGCCGCCGCATGATCGACGCGTTGCGCCGTTCGCGCGCACGGCTGGTCAGGCTCTTGCCGCGCTCGCTATGGCGGCGCAGCACCGCCTCGGCATCGGCCAGCACGCGGTCGGACCGGCTCATGCCATCAACTCCGCGAAAAGGGGCAGGGTGGGGCGCATCCTTATCCCTCGATCGCGCTCAACAGCGGGTTTTCCGCCCGCGCTTCCTTGGCGGCCTGGGCCTGGCCCTCGGACCGGGCGATATAGCCCTTGGACTTTTCCACCTCGCTCGACAGCACATTGACCGTCGTCTTCATGTTTTCGAGCGCCTTGAGCTTGAACGTGTCGATATTGTCCATCGTGTCGTAGATATTCTGGAAGGCACGCTGCAGCGTCTCGATCGGGATGGTGCTGCTGGCGGCCTGCTCGTGGATCTGTGCGGTCTGGCTCTTGAGCAGTTCGCCGGTCGAATCGATGATGTTGGCGGTGGTGGTATTGAGCGCGGTGATCTGCTCGAGTACCAGCCGCTGGCCGACCAGCGCCTGCGCCACGGTGACGGCGGTGCGCAGCGCGGCGACGGTGGTGGTGCTGGCGCGGTCCACGCCCTTCACCAGCTCGACATTATTCTTCTTTACCAGGTCGAGCGCCAGATAGCCCTGCACCGTGACCGCCATCTGGGTCAGCAGATCCTGGGTGCGCTGGCGGATGTAGAAGAGTGCGCTCTCGCGGATCGCCTTGGCCTTGGTCGGATCAGTCGAATCCAGCTCCAGCGCTTTGGACTCGAGGCGCGCGTCCATGGTCTTGCTGATGTGGATCATCTGCTCCAGCTTGCCCATGGTCTGCCACATATTCTGGCGTTCCACGTCGATCGCGGCATTGTCCTTGATCAGCACGTCCTTGCCGCTGGCAAGGCTGCCCAGGATCGAGTTGATATGCGTCTGGCTCGACTTGTAGCTGTCGAAATAGTCGCGCATCTTGTTGCCGAACGGGATGATGCCGAACAGCTTCTTGGGCGCGGTCAGGCTGCCGCGCTTGCCGGGGTCCAGATCCTCCACCGTGCGGCGCAGTTCTGCGAGGTCCGCACCGACCTTGTTGTCGCTGTCCATCGCGCGCACCGGCCGATCGAGGAAGCGGTTGCTGTGCCCGGCGGCCTCGGCGATTTCCTTACGACCCATATTGGTCAGCTGGTCGACGCGCTGGCCAAAGGCGGGCGAATTGGCGTCCTGCGCCACCAGATCGTCGATGAAGGCGTCGACCTTCTCGTCCAGCTTGGATCGCTTCTCCTCGTCGATCGGCACCAGCCCGGCTGCCTTTTCGGGCGCGACCACCGGCACCGGATCGGGCGGCGTCAGGTTCAGCGTATCAGCGGTCGCGGTCGGCGCGGTCGAAGCCATGTCATCTCCCAGGGGCCAGATCGGCCTTACTGTCATATGTGCATAAAACAGTAAGGCTGCAAGTCTCTCTCCGTGCAGATATAGGCGCTCGGGCCATGCCATTGCAATCGGGGGACGTCTGGTTAGCATGGCGCAAAGACCAGAGGAGAGTGAATGACGCAGCAGGAAGGGCATGCCCCGGCTGATGCACAGGCCGCGATGATCGCGGCGGTGGCGGCCGATCCCCGTTATGGCGAACTGGTGGCGCGGCGGGCGCGGCTGGGCTGGTGGCTGTCGGCGATCATCTTCACCGCCTTCGTTGGCTATCTCGCGCTGATCGCCTTCGACAAGGCGCTGCTGGGCATGCCGATCGGCGACGGCATCACCTCGATCGGCATCCCGATCGGCCTGGGCCTCATCCTGCTCGCGATCGCGCTGACCGGCCTTTATGTCGCCTATGCCAACCGCCATCATGACGCGCAGATGGCCGCCATCCTCAAGGACCATGGCGCATGAGGGCGCGACTTGCCGGCGCGCTCGCCCTTGCTCTGCTCCCCGCTCCCGCCTTCGCCGCCGCGCTGGAGGGGGAGGCGCAGCGCCAGCCGATCAACTGGGTGGCGATCGCGATGTTCGTCGCCTTTGTCGGCCTGACCCTGTGGATAACCAAGGCGGCGGCCGCGCGCACCCGCACCGCGTCGGACTTCTACACCGCCGGCGGCGGCATCAGCGGCTTCCAGAACGGCCTCGCCATGGCGGGCGACTATATGTCCGCCGCCTCCTTCCTCGGCATTTCGGCGCAGATCTTCACCGACGGCTATGACGGCCTCATCTATTCTACCGGCTTCCTCGTCGGCTGGCCGATCCTGCTGTTCCTGATGGCGGAACGGCTACGCAACCTTGGCCGCTTCACCTTTGCCGATGTTGCCTCCTACCGCTTCGCCCAGCCGCCGGTGCGCAGCTTCGCGGCCATCTCCACCCTGCTGGTGGTCAGCTTCTACCTGATCGCCCAGATGGTGGGCGCGGGGCAGCTCATCAAATTGTTGTTCGGCCTGCCCTATGCGGTGGCGGTGGTGATCGTCGGCGCGCTGATGATGCTCTATGTGCTGTTCGGTGGCATGCGCGCGACCACCTGGGTGCAGATCATCAAGGCGGTGCTGTTGCTCGGCGGCGCCAGCTTCATGGCGCTGATGGTGCTGGCCCAGTTCGGCTTCTCACTCGAAGCCCTGTTCGCCCGCGCGGTCGAGGTGAAGAGCGCGGCGGCACAGGCCGCCGGTGCACCCCCCGCCGAAGCCGCGGCAAGGGGGCGGGCGATCATGGCGCCGGGCGGCTTCATCAAGGATCCGGTCTCGGCCATCTCCTTCGGCCTCGCGCTGATGCTGGGCACGGCCGGCCTGCCGCATATCTTGATGCGCTTCTTCACCGTCCCCGATGCCAAGGAAGCGCGCAAGTCGGTGTTGTGGGCGACGGGCTGGATCGGCTATTTCTATATCCTCACCTTCATCATCGGCTTCGGCGCGATCATTCTGGTCGGCACCGATGTCGGCTACAAGATGGCGGACGGCACGCTGCGCGGCGGCGGCAATATGGCCGCGATCCATCTCGCTCATGCGGTCGGCGGCAATGCCTTCCTCGGCTTCATCTCGGCCGTCGCCTTCGCGACGATCCTGGCGGTGGTGGCGGGGCTCACCTTGTCGGCAGCCTCGGCGGTCAGCCATGACCTTTATGCCACGGTGCTGAAACAGGGACGGGCCAACTCCGCCGACGAACTGCGCGTCTCGCGGATCACCACGCTGGCGCTCGGCGCGCTGGCGGTGCTGCTGGGGCTGGTGTTCGAGAAGCAGAATGTCGCCTTCATGGTCAGCCTCGCCTTCGCGCTGGCGGCATCGGGCAATTTCCCGGTGCTGATCCTGTCGCTGCTGTGGAGCGGCTGCACCACGCGCGGTGCGGCCTGGGGCGGCACGATCGGGCTGCTGACGGCCTTCGTCCTGACGCTGCTGTCGCCGGCGGTGTGGACCACCACCTTCGGCCTCGGCCCGGCGCCTTTCCCCTATAGCTCGGCGGCGATCTTCTCGGTCCCGGCCGGCTTCATCGCCATCTGGCTGATCTCCCGGCTCGACCGTTCGCCACGCGCGGCCGTCGACAAGGCCGGCTATCCGGCCCAGCGGGTGCGGGCGGAAACCGGCATCGGTGCCTTCGCCGCCAGCGACCATTGAACCTTCTCCTCCCGCGCCGCGTTCGGCGCGGGAGGAGAGAGGCCATGGACCAACAACTGACACCGGCCGCCGATATGGCGGCGCATCGCCAGCCGGCATTTCCGGGCGAAAGCGCGGACTATGCGAAGGCGCGGCAGGAACTGCTGGCGGCGGAGATCGACTTTCGCCGCCGCATGACGCGCCTGACCGCCCAGCGCCAGGCGCTGCCACCCGGCCCGCTGATCGAAAAGGATTATCGCTTCAAGGACGAACAGGGCTTCGAGATCGGCCTGATCGACCTGTTCGGCGACAAGGATGTGCTGGTCAGCTACTATTGGATGTATGGGCCGGAACGTGAACGGCCCTGCCCGATGTGTACCAACTGGATCGGCGCGGTCGATGGCAATGCCAGCGATATCAAGCAGCGCGTCGCCTACAAGATACTGAGCCGTAGCCCGGTCGAACGCCAATTCGCCTTCGCGCAGGAGCGGGGCTGGCGCAACACCGACTTCATCCAGACGATCGGCGACGATTATGCCCGTGATCTCGACCTGCTCCAGCCTGACGGCGAATATCCCGCGCTGGTCGTCTATCGCCGCGACGGCGATCAGGTGCGGCTCTTCTGGATGAGCGAAATGGGACGCGAAATGGCCGATCCGGGTCAGGATCCTCGCGACGCGCCCGACATCGCCGCGCTCTGGTTGATCCTCGACCTGACGCCGCAGGGCCGGCCGGCCGACTGGTATCCCAAATTGCGCTATTGAGCGATCCAAGGATCGCAGGACGTCTCCATCCTCCCCTGCAAGGGGAGGGGGACCACGAAGTGGTGGAGGGGTGTCTTCGCTATCGATAGCAGAACACCCCTCCGTCAGGGCTTCGCCCTGCCACCTCCCCTTGCAGGGGAGGATGGAAATCAGGTCAGCGCGCGCCCTCGGCGTAGTAGCGCTCCATGTCGAGGCGCATCTGGTGCAGCGCTTCCGGGTTCAGATAGACCATGTGGCCCGCCGGATAATATTTGAACTGCAGGTTCGGCCGCAGTGCCGGCTCCAGCATCATGTGCTTCAAGTCCCGCTCGGTCGAGAAGAAGGGTGTCGCCATGTCATAATAGCCGTTCAAGGACAGCACGCGCAGATGCGGATTGATGCGCATCGCGGTGCTGAGGTCGGCGGTGACGTCGGCGACATTCTGCTTGCGGCCCGACGGCGGCTCATGGCTCCAGTCCCAGTTGAAGGCGCCGCCTTCCCGTGCGCTCAGCCGATAGCTGAGGTCGGTCTGATAGCCGAGCTTGTTGGTCAGCTGGTCGAGGAAGCTGCCGACATAAAGGCCGCTGATCGCGGTGTCCGACGGATCATATTCGGGATCCTCGCCCGCCGCATCCTCGTCGATCCCCTTGTAGCGGCTGTCGAACCGACCCAGCGTTTCGCGCCCATCGCGCAGCAATTCCTTGCGGAAGCGGCCGAGGCTGACGCGCAGGTTGGCGCGCTTCAAATAATCCACCGACAGGCCGGTGAAGCGGCTCATTTGCTGGGCGACGGCGTCCTCTTCCTGGGCGCTGATGTCCTGGCCCTTCAGCAGCGCGGCGGCATAGGGGCCGTTGGCGAACTGGCGCGCTTCCTCGACAAAGGCTTCCAGGCTGGCCGGGCGGCCGCCGGGCACCCGGTTATGATACCAGGCGGTCGCCGCATAGCTGGGCAGATAGCCGATATGGATTGTGTCGAAGCCCGACTGGCGGATACCATAATTCATGATCGACGACAGCAGGATGACGCCGTTCAGCGCCATGCCGCGATCTTCCAGCTGATAGGCGAGCGCGCCCGATCGGGTGGTGCCATAGCTTTCGCCGAAAATATATTTGGGGTCGCCCCAGCGGCCATTCTTAGTGGTGTAGCGCAGGATCGCCTTGGCAAAGGCATCGACATCCTGGTCGACGCCATAGAAGTCGGCGCCCTTGGCATCGCCCAGCGGCCGCGAATAGCCCGATCCCACCGCGTCCAGGAACACCATGTCGGTGCTGCCGATCAGGCTGTCAGGATTGGGGCCGACATCGAAGGGCGCGGGCGCGACCGCCTCGGGATTGCCGGTGCGGACATGATCGGGCGCAAAGCTGCCCATGCGCAGCCACAGCGAGGCCGAACCGGGACCGCCATTATAGAAGAAGGTCAGCGGCCGATGCTTACCCGGCGCGGTATAGGCGGTGTAGAAGACGCTGGCGGTCGGCTTGCCCTGGGCGTCGCGGATGGTCAGCGTGCCGGCGGTCGCGGTGTAGGCGATCGACTTGCCGTCGACGCTGGCTGTGCCCTTGCTGGTCTTGGTCACTTCCTCGACCGGGGCACTGGCCCAGTTCTTGGCGATCTCGTCCGCCGTCTGCTCGGCATGCTGTTTGGCCGCGTCGGGCGCGCCATCCTTCTGGGCGAAGGCAGGGTGGGACAGGGAAAGGGCGAGGAGGGAGGCAAAGGCAAGGGAGGCGGTCAGCCGCATGGGGTGTCCTTTTCTTTTCAGGGTGCGAACCTGACGCGGTGTCATAGGCGGCTGCCACAGCGGGGCAAGGGAAACATCATAACATGACAGGATATTCATCTGCGCTCCGGCCGATCCTTCCGCTGCCCTTGCCGCATCGCGTCATTTCCTGTAGGGGCGCGCCCGAAGCCTCTGCGCGGCCTTGTGTCGGCCAGGGGAGCCCCATATCCCAAAGGCAAGACATGTCCCTGCGTAATATCGCGATCATCGCGCACGTCGACCATGGCAAGACCACGCTCGTCGACCAGCTTTTCCGCCAGTCCGGCACCTTCCGCGACAACCAGCGCGTCGAAGAGCGCGCCATGGACTCGAACGACCTGGAAAAGGAACGCGGCATCACCATTCTGGCGAAGCCCACCTCGGTCGAATGGAACGGCACCCGCATCAACATCGTCGATACGCCCGGCCACGCCGACTTCGGCGGCGAAGTGGAGCGCATCCTTTCGATGGTCGACGGCGTGATCCTGCTGGTCGACTCGTCGGAAGGCGCGATGCCGCAGACCAAGTTCGTCACCGGCAAGGCGCTGGCGCTGGGTCTCAAGCCCATCGTCGTCGTCAACAAGGTCGACCGTCCCGACGAGCGCATCCAGGAAGTGCTGGACGAAGTGTTCGACCTGTTCGTGACGCTCGACGCCACCGACGAACAGCTCGACTTCCCCGTCCTCTACGCCTCGGGCCGCAACGGCTATGCCAGCGAGGATTCGCAGCGCCGTGAAGGCACGCTGGAGCCGCTGTTCCAGAAGATCGTCGATCACGTCCCGCCGCCGTCGCTGGATCAGGACGCGCCGTTCAGCTTCCTCGTCACGCTGCTCGATCGCGACAACTTCTTGGGTCGTATCCTGACCGGCCGCGTCCAGTCGGGCACGGTCAAGGTCAACCAGCCGATCCACGCGCTCGACGCCGACGGCAATGTGATCGAAACCGGCCGTGCGTCGAAGATCATGTCGTTCCAGGGGCTGGACCGCGTGCCGGTCGAGGAAGCCAAGGCAGGCGACATCATCTCGCTCGCCGGCCTGACCGTCGCGACTGTGGCCAACACCATTTCCGACCCGCAGGTCAGCACCCCGATCAAGGCACAGCCGATCGATCCGCCGACCCTGTCGATGCGCTTTGCCGTGAACGACTCGCCGATGGCCGGCCGTGAAGGCAGCAAGGTGACGAGCCGCATGATCCGCGATCGTCTGGCCCGCGAAGCCGAATCCAACGTCGCCATCAAGGTGACGGAATCGGACGACAAGGACAGCTTCGAAGTCGCTGGCCGTGGCGAACTGCAGCTGGGCGTCCTCATCGAAACCATGCGCCGCGAAGGCTTTGAACTCGGCATCTCGCGTCCGCGCGTGCTGTTCGGCGAAGACGAAAATGGCGGCAAGACCGAGCCTTATGAAACCGTCGTCATCGACGTGGACGACGAATTCTCGGGCACGGTCGTCGACAAGATGAACATCCGCAAGGCCGAGATGACCGACATGCGTCCCTCGGGCGGTGGCAAGACCCGCATCACCTTCTCCGCGCCCTCGCGCGGCCTGATCGGCTATCATGGCGAATTCCTGTCCGACACGCGCGGCACCGGCATCATGAACCGCCTGTTCGAGAAGTACGGCCCCCACAAGGGCAAGATCGAAGGCCGCAAGAATGGCGTTCTGATCTCGAACGGCGCCGGCGAAGCCAATGCCTACGCCCTGGGTCCGCTGGAAGATCGCGGCATCCTGTTCGTCGGCGTGGGTGAAGCCCTCTATGAAGGCATGATCATCGGCGAAAACGCCAAGCCGGAAGACCTCGAAGTCAACCCGATGAAGTCGAAGGCGCTGACCAACTTCCGCGCCAGCGGCAAGGACGACGCCGTCCGCCTGACCCCGCCGAAGAAGATGACGCTGGAACAGGCGATCGCTTACATCGACGACGATGAAATGGTCGAAGTCACGCCCAAGACCATCCGTCTGCGCAAGCGCTACCTCGACCCGAACGAGCGCAAGCGCATGAGCCGCTCGAAGGCCGCCTGATTTATCAGGGTGGCCCTATTAAGGCCGCCTGATTTTCGGCTAGACAAGTTACGAAAGGGCCGGTGTCGCGAGGCGCCGGCCCTTTTCCTTTATCCAGGAGGCTGCAATGGCCGATCTCTATCTCAAGGCGTTGGAATCCGAGCGGCGCAAATTATGGGCCGAATGCCGCCTCAAGGGCCTGCCCAAGGGCACGCCGGAACGCGAGCGGATCGTCGAGATCGACGCGCTGCTCAAGGCGCACAAGGCCAAGAAGGACGGCAAGTCCGCCAACCCGTGACGGCCGCCATTTTCCGGTCGGCTCAGCATAAATCCCGATAGGCGGGAAGGGCATGCTTCCTATCGTCGCGGTTCGGATGAGCCGAGGCGAAGCGGAAGGGCGTGCATGTGACCAACGAAGCGGACGCGGAGGGGCACGACCTGTTCGAATGGGGGCCGCCGCGCGGGCTGCCCGGCCTTGTCCGCCTGTCGGTGCCGGCCCTGCCCACGGTGCGCGCCCGCGCCCTGCTTGCGCTGGCGGTCGGCTGGCTGCCGCTCCTGCTGCTCATCCTCGTCCTGCCTGGCCATGACCGGGCCAGTGACCTGCGCCATTTCCTGCGCGACGTCGGGGCGCATGCCCGCTTCGCCTTTGCCGTGCCGCTCCTGCTGGTCGCCCATGTCGAAACCGCGCGGCGGCTGGGCGCGGTGGTGCGCCATTTCGCCATTTCCGGGCTGATCCCGCCCGATGCCGGGGACGGATTGAAGGCTGAACTGGCCAGGGCGCGCGCCGCGGTGCGTGCGCCGGTCGCCGAACTGCTGGTGCTGCTCGCCGCCTATGTGATCATCCTGTGGTTGTTCGCGACCGGCATTTCGAACCATGGCCTGCCGGCCTGGACCATCGCCGGGCCGGGGCGGCTATCGGCGGCCGGCTGGTGGCATATGCTGGTCAGCCTGCCGCTGTTGCTGACGCTGCTCATGGGCTGGCTCTGGCGCATCCTCATCTGGACGCGGCTGCTGCACAAGGTTGCAGCCATGGACCTGCGGCTGGTCGTCGCCCATCCCGACAATGCCGGCGGCCTGGGCTTTCTGGCCCAGTCGGTCCGGGCCTTCGGCACCTTTGCGCTGGGGATTGGCTGCATCACCGCGGGCCGTTTCGCCAACGTCCATCTGCAGGGCGCGGCGACGCCGATGACCGGCGGCTTCCTGATCGGTGGCACGGTGGCGCTGGTGCTGCTGCTGTGCGTGGCGCCGCTGGGCGTGTTCCGCCCGGTCATGGCGCGGGCCTGGCGGCGCAACGCGATGCATTATGGCGCGCTGGCGGTGGCGCTGGGCCGGTCGTTCGAGGATCGCTGGTTCGATGGCAGCGCGAAGGAACAGCCCGACCTTCTCTCCGCGCCGGATTTTTCGGCGGCGGCCGACCTCTATGGCGTGGTCTCCAACGTCTATGCCATGCGTTTCCTGCCGGTCGACCTGCGCAGCCTGCTGATCCTGATCGCGGCGACGCTGGCACCTTTTCTGGTGGCGATGTTCCTGTCGATGCCGACCGCGATGGTGCTGCAGGAGCTGAAGGGGATGATGCTTTAGCGGTCGAGCGGCAGGATCACCGTCGCGCGCAATCCGCCCTCGGCCCGGTTGGCAAAGCCGATGCTGCCCTCATGCCCTTCGGCGATGGTGCGGGCGATCGACAGGCCCAGGCCCACGCCGCCGGTCTCGCGATTGCGCGACGCTTCGCCGCGATAGAAGGGCTCGCACAGCCGGTCGAGAATCTCGGGCGGAACGCCGGGGCCGGAATCCTCGACATCGACGATCGCCCGGCTACCCTCGACGCGCAGGCTGACCCGCGCCGATCCGCCATAGCGCACCGCATTCTCGACCATGTTGCCGATGCAGCGGCGCAGCGCGAGCGCGTCGCCCTCTATCACTGCGCGCTGGCTGGCGGTGACGACGACATCATGGCCCATGTCGGCCAGGTCGTCGGCCAGCGTCTCGACAATCGCCGACAGGTCGATGCGCGCGCGCTGGCGCCCTTCGGTCCCTTCGCGCATGAAGTCGAGCAGGTCGGTGACCATCGCCCGCATTTCCTGCACATCCGCCTGCGCCTTGGCGCGCGGGCCATCGGGCAATTGTTCCAGGCGGAAGGACAGGCGGGTCATCGGCGTGCGCAGGTCATGGGCGATCGCCACCAGCATGGCGGTGCGTTCCGACACATAATCGGCGATCCGCGCACGCATGTGATTATAGGCGATGCCCATGGCGCGCACCTCGGGCGGGCCACCGATCGGCAGCGGCTCTGCGCGTTCGGGGCGCTCGCGCGCGGCCCCTTCGGCCAGCAGGCGGATCGGCTGGGTGATGCGCCGCGCCACCCAATAGGCCGGCAGCAGCAGCAGGATGAAGATGCCCGCCATCAGCGACAGGGTGATCGCATACCAGCGCCAGTTCGGCCCCTGCCGACCCAGCAGCACCGACCAGTTCCTGCCATCCTCGCGCACGGCCAGGGCAAAGCTGCCGCGCAGCATCATCCGGCCGGGGTCGAACTCCATCCCCATGTCGGGTCGGGGCCCGATCTCCGGTCCGGGGCGCGGCATGCCGATCGGCGGCCGTTCCTGGATCAGCGCCACCGCATTGGCCGGCACGCCCAGCAGGCCGGCAATGCGCTCGGCGCCCGCACGATTGCTTTCCTGTCCCGCGTCGGCCGTGGGCGCGCGATCCGATTGATAGCGGCTGATCTGCCAGCTGCCGGGCGGCTGGGTGCCGCCGCGCAGCAGGCCGGTCGCCTCCACCAGCATCATCGGCCGGGCATGGGGCGGAGGGCCGCGAAAGGCGACCAGCATCATCGCGCCGAGCGCCAGCAACAGGGTCGCGGCGACCAGAAAGACGATCCGGGTCAGGATCGAGGGATTGTAGCGCCCCCGCTCGCCGGCGCCCGGCAGCATCGCCGGGCTCACGCCGGGCGGACCTCGGCGGTGAACATATAGCCTTCGTTGCGGATCGTACGGACCAGTTCGTCGCCCATCTCGCCACGTTCCAGCTTGCGGCGCAGCCGGCTGACCTGGACATCGATCGCCCGGTCATAGCTTTCCGCGTCGCTGCCGGCCGAATAGTCGAGCAACTGGTCGCGGCTCAGCACCCGGCGCGGATGCTCGATGAAGGCGCGCAGCAGGCGGAACTCGCCATCGGTCAAGGTGACGACGACATTGTCAGGGTCGGTCAGCAGGCGCACGCCCATGTCGACCTGCCAGCCGGCAAAGCGCAGCCGCTGCCCGGCGGGCACCTGCGGTTCCGATGTCTGGCGGCGATTGCGGCGCAGCACGGTGCGGACGCGGGCGAGCAGTTCGCGCGGATTGCACGGCTTGGGCAGATAATCCTCCGCCCCCATTTCCAGCCCGACGATGCGGTCGATATCGCCGCCGATCGCCGACAGCATGATGATCGGCAGGTCGCCGCTCGCGGCCAGCCGGCGCAGGATCGACAGCCCGTCCTCGCCCGGCATCATCACGTCCAGCACCGCGATGTCGAACGTCTGCGCCGCCAGCGCCTGATCCATCGCCACGCCGTCCGCGACCGCGGTCACGGCAAAGCCATGCTGCTCCAGAAAATCCGACAACAGGATGCGGATGTCCGCATCATCGTCGACCACCAATATGCGCGATCCGTCCATATTGGCGGTCAGCATATCGATTGAAGGCGATCCCTGCAAAGTCATCCGCATAATTCCTGTCAGATGGCGATGCCGACCGTCACCGTGCCGGTGAAGCCATTGGTCGTATCGCCGGTCATGGTGGGCGTCATCGCCGCGACCTGGGCCGACGTGTTGTCGCCGAACACATTGTCGCTGCTAGTGGTGATCTTGGCGAAGTTGGTCTTGCTGCTGGAATAGCCGCTGGTCGCATAGACCGTGTTGCAGGCATCCGTCGGCATCGCGAACTGCGACGTCAGCACGCGATTGGCATAGCTGGTCGCCTTGGCGAGGCTGGGATAGACCTCGAAATGGATATGCGGGAAGCGCCCGTCATAGCAGCCGGGGAAGATGCTGGTGAAGGTCACCTGGCCATTGGCATCGGTCACGCCCACGCCGCGCAGGTAATTTTCGCCCGGCACGGTGTAGAGCGAATAGAGGCCGTCGCGGGTGCAATGCCAGATATAGACGGCATAGCCCTCCAGCGGCGCGCAGCTGCCATTGACGTTCACCACCGTGATGGTGAGCTGCATATAGATGCCCTCGGCCGTGCCGCTCGACGATCCGAAGCTCGACCGGATGTCGGTGCGCACGATGCCGGTATCGTCCAGCACATTGACGACGCTGCCATTGCTGCTGTTGGACCCGTCGGCCGGATAGGGGCCGTTGGTCTCTTCCGGATCGGCGATGCAGCTGCTCGACGTCGGGGTCGGCGTGGGTGTCGGCGTAGGGGTAGGGGTGGGCGTCGGCGTGGCGGTCGATGTGTCAGTGTCGCTGTCACTGCCGCCGCCACCGCAGGCGGTGATCAGCGCGGCGCTGCCGGCCGAAAAGAGCAGGCGCAGCGTGCGGCGGCGGCCCATCGCCTCGCCAGCCAGCTTGCGCATCTGCGCCAGGTCATCGGCCAGGCCATGGCCATGGTCGTCATGCGCGCCATCCTGCATCATCTCGCTCTACCCTTCTGTCGTCTGTGGACTGTCAGAAGGGCAGGACTAGGCGCGCCATATATCCTCCCGATGTCTCGACGTGGCGGCTTTGTAGCGCTTTATGTCAATGCCCCCTCAATGGCCGCGCGGCCGGGCAAAGGCCGGGCGCGGCAGGCTGGCAAGCGCGAGGCTGCTACCGACCATCAGGACAAGCGTTATCCACAGGAAGGGCGCATAATTGCCGAAGCGGTCGAAAATCGCCGACGCGCCCAATGGCCCGGTGGCGGTGCCGACCGATAGTGCCATCAGCAGCCCGCCATAAAGGCCGCCAAAGGTCTTGAGGCCGAAATGCTGGGTGGTGAGATAGACGATCACATCGACCTCCGCACCCAGTGTCAGGCCGATCAGCGCTGCCGCCGCGATCAGCAGCGCGACATTATTCCCCGCGCCCAGCAACAACAGGCTGGCAGCCGCCGGCAGCAGGAAAACGCCGGCGCCGACCAGCGATCCGCGGAACCGGTCGAGCAGCAGTCCGGTCGCCAGCCGGCCGATGATCGAGCAGAGACCCACGACCGATGCGATGCCGGCCGCCCGCATCGGGTCCGCGCCGCGATCGGTCAGGATCGGCACGAAATGCACGACCAGCGCGATGATGGTGAAGGTGAAGAGCAGGCTGGCGAGCAGCAGGCGATGATAGATGGAGGATCGCACCCCTTCGGCCAGTGTGGAGCCGACTGCGGGTGTTGCAGCGGTGGCCGCAACGGCCTCGCCGCGCCGCCGATCTCGCGCGCCGCGGAAGAAGAGGAAGATCAGCGGGAAGCTGCACGCCGCCCAGATCGCCGCCTGGATCGGCGCGGCGCGTTGCCAGCCATAGTGGCCGATCAGCCAACTGCCCATCAGCGGAAAGATGGCGACCGCGATCGATGCGCCACACAGGGTGATGGCAAAGGCCAGGCCGCGTGACGCCTCGAACCGGGTGGCGACGGCGCTGGTCCAGATCGTCGCCTGCACCGGCAGGGTCGCGAGCGCCAGCAGCGCCCAGAGCAGATACCATTGGCCGGGGCTGCCGGTCGCCGTGCCCAGCAGGGCAAAGGCGCCGCAGGTCAGCAGCACGCCGACCAGCCCGAACAGGCGCGGCCCCAACCGGTCGACCATCAGGCCGATCGGCACGGAAAAGACCGCCTGGACCAGGGTGGACAGGGTCAGGCCCACCGTCACCTGCGTCCGCGTCCAGCCAAACTGGTCGCTGATCGGCTGGATATAGGGGCCAAGCCCATAGATATGGATGACGCTGGTGGCATAGCCGAGCGCGGCCGCGATCGGCAGCATATAATGATGCCGCCATTCCGTAGCGGCACCGGGCTTGTCGGTTTCCATCAGCATCGCCTCTCCCCATCGCATCTTCTGTGTCGTCATGGTTCTGATCGATTTGGGAACAAAAAGCGAGGCTATCTCATTTATATCGCGGGGCGGGATTCCCTGCTGGTTTCCGCGCGCTGGCCCTGTATAGTCGCGCGGTTTGCCCATTCCCGCGAAAGCGCTTCATGCATCTTCTCATCGGCCTCGCCGGCATATTGCTGATTCTTGCCATTGCCTTTGCCCTCTCTTCCAACCGCCGCGCGATCCGGCTGCGCGTGGTCGGCGCGGCCTTCCTGCTGCAGGCGGGCATCGCGCTGCTGGTGCTCTATGTGCCGGCCGGACGCGCCATCATCGCGGGCATGTCGCATGGCGTCGCCAATCTGCTGGGCTATGCGCAGGCGGGGACCAATTTCATCTTCGGCCCGCTGGCGAAGCCCGAAATCGGCGGCGCCAGCTTCGCCATCGCCGCGCTGCCGGTGATCATCTTCTTCGCCAGCCTGGTGTCTATCCTCTATTATCTGGGCATCATGCAGTTCATCGTCCGCTGGGTCGGCGGCGCGATCGAGAAGGTGACGGGCGTGTCGAAGGTGGAAAGCCTGTGCGCCGCCGCCAACATCTTCGTCGGCCAGAGCGAAAGCCCGCTGGTGATCCGTCCCTATCTTGCCGGCCTCAACGGGCCGCAGCTGTTCGCGGTGATGACCAGCGGCATGGCGGGCGTCGCCGGCACCATCCTCGCCGCCTATGCCTCGATGGGGATCAAGATCGACTATCTGCTCGCGGCCAGCTTCATGGCGGCGCCCGGCGGCCTGCTGATGGCCAAGATCATGATGCCCGACGAGCCGGAATGCGAACCCGAACTGCCGCTGGAGGATGATATCCACCTGCCCGAAACGCGCCGTGCGGCTGCGGTCGCGGCGGTGCTGAATGCGGAAACCACACCGGGCGAGCCCATGCCCGTAGCCACGCATGACGAGGAAAAGCCCGCCAACATCATCATGGCGGCGGCGCAGGGCGCCCAGACCGGCGTCAAGCTGGCCGTCGCCGTCGGCGCCATGGTGCTGGCCTTCGTCGCGCTGGTGGCGCTCGCCAACGGCATCCTCGGCGGTATCGGCGGCATCTTCGGCTATCCCGAACTCAGCTTCCAGCAGCTGCTCGGCTATGTCTTCTCGCCGGTCATGTACCTGCTCAACATCCCCTGGAACGAGGCGCAGGTGGCTGGCGGCCTGTTCGGCACCAAGGTCGTGCTCAACGAATTCGTTGCCTATATCAACCTTGGCCAGGTGCAGGACGGCCTCTCGCCCTCGACCATCGCCATCATCACCTTTGCCCTATGTGGTTTCGCCAATTTCAGCTCGATCGCGATCCAGATGGCGGTGACCGGCAACCTTGCCCCCAATCAGCGGCCGATGATCGCCAAGCTGGGGCTGAAGGCGCTGGTCGCCGGCAGCCTGGCCAATCTGATGAGCGCCGCGCTGGCCGGGTTGATGTTAAGCCTTTAACCAAATCATTTCGATTACTTAACAGAGACCCTACCCCCGGCTTAACAAATCGGTTATGGTTAACCGATGGGGGAACTTAGATTTTTCGCGGCCGTCTTAACGGCCATCGGCACCATTGGCATGGCAACGGCGCAGACCAACGCGCCCGCGCCCAAGCCGGGCGCGCTTGAAACCTACAAGGACTGGACCATCGGTTGCGACAATCGCAACCGGTGCGAGGCTGTGTCGCTGCTGCCCGGTGGCGACTGGCCCGACAATCCGGTGATGGTCGGCGTCGCCCGTTCGGCCGGTCCCGATGCCGCGGCCGAAGTCTGGGTCAGCCGCGATGCCAAGGGTTCGTCCGCCGTCAGCTTCCTGGTCGACGGCCGCAAGGTCGCGACGGTGACCGCGCGCGATGGCGATGCCACCCTGCGCGGGCCGCAGGCGTCGGCGCTGGCGATCGCGATGGCGCGTGGCAGCACGATGGAAGTGCGCACCGGCAACCGGTCGCTCGGACGTCCCTCGCTTGCGGGCGCGGGCGCGGCAATCCGCTACATGGATGCGCGCCAGGGCCGGGCCGGCACCACCACCGCGCTGGTCGCGACCGGGCCGCTCGGTCCGCTGGCGGTGCGCGTCGCACCGCCGACGCCGGCGATTCATCGCGCGATCATCGCGACGGGCGATGCCCCGGCCGCACTGTGGCGCGAGGAGCGGACCGCGCTCGGCAAGTTCACCGGCTGCACCGACGAGATGGCGAACGGCCAGTCCGAACTGCATCGCCTGTCGAAGAATGACACGCTGATCCTGGTTCCCTGCGGCTCTGGCGCCTATAATTTCACCACCGTGCCGGTGATCGCCAGCGGCATTCCGGGTCGCCGCAGCTTCCGCTTCGCGCCGTTCGACTATGCGCCCGGCTGGGGCACGGAGGAGATCGGCCATCCCACCCTGGTCAATGCCGGCTGGGCGCCCGAAAAGTCGCTGCTGCAAAGCTTCGCCAAGGGGCGCGGCATCGGTGATTGCGGCACCAGCCAGACCTATGTCTGGGATGGCAGCCGCTTCCGCCTGACCGAAGCGACCAGCATGGGCGAATGCCGTGGCGCCTGGCGCTGGATTCCCGTCTGGACCGCGCAGGTCGTCGAATAGAACGCGGCTGCAATAGGAAAATTGCAGCCCCGATGGCGCGCTTTGCAATGGAAATATTGCAGCGCACACACCATATGAAGGGCATGGCAAGCACCGCATCCCTTTCCGACGCGCCGCCGCAAGTCGCCGCTGCGCTGCCCAACCCGATCCGCGCCGTCATCTTCGACATGGACGGCACGCTGCTGGATACGGAGGCCGCGCATCGCGACGCCTTCGCCCGCACCGGCGCGGCGATGGGCTGGCCGATGTCGGACGAGATGCTGCTGTCGATGGTCGGCATCCATCGCGACGAAAATCTGCGGATGCTGACCGACCGCATGGGGCCGGACTTCCCGGTCGATCAATTCTATGCCGACAGCGACGCGCTGTTCGTCGCCGCGCTGGAGGCGGGCATTCCACTGCGGCCGGGCGCGGAGGTCATATTGGATCATCTCGCCAGGGCCGGCATCCCGATGGCGATCGCGACTTCGACCATGGCCCCCTATGCCCAGCAGCGGCTGGAGAAGGCCGGGCTGCTTCCTTATTTCCAGACCGTTGTCACCCGCAATGACGTCGACCGGCCCAAACCCGACCCGCAGCCCTATCTGCTGGCGGCCGAGCGACTGGGCGTCGATCCGGCCGATTGCGTCGCGGTGGAGGACAGCCATGCCGGCGTCCGTGCCGGCGTGGCGGCGGGCATGGCGACGGTGATGGTTCCCGATCTCCTGCCGCCGACCGAGGAACTGGTCCTCGCGGCCACCGCCGTCCTGCCCAGCCTGCACGACCTGCGCGACCTGCTGCTGGCGACGGAATAAGCGGGTCGGCGCCGGCTTCAGGGTGTTTGAAGCGTCGGCCCCAGATCGCGCACCGCATGGATGACGCGCTGGACGGTGACCATCTCTCCGTCCACATGATAGGCGATCAATAGCCGGCGCTCGAAGGTCACCGTCCTCAGGCCCGCGATCAGATCATCGCGCGGAGATCCGCGATCGGGGAAGTCGGACAGTGCGGCAACGCGCTCCTCGATCCGGGCCAGATAGCGGTCGGCCGTGGCGAGGTCGGCTTCCGCACGCACCCAATGGTGAATCGCAATCAGATCCTCGATCGCCAATGCCGACAATTGGACATGATGGCTCATGCCTTGTCGATCGCGGCCCTGACCTGCGCAAATGCCTTGTCGAGTGGCATCGGGGGACGCGGATCGGCCAGCGCTTCTGCCACGCGGACGCGCACCAGTTCGTCCAGCACAGCCTCTTCCCGATCCAGCGCGCGCAGACCGGCGCGCATGACTTCACTCATGGATGCATAGCGGCCGGATGCCAGATGGCGCTCGGCATGGGATGTCATTTCGCCCAGCGTCACGGTGATTGCTTTCGCGGCCATGCTTGCCTCCATTCCGATATGATTTTATCATATCGCATCTTCGGCTCCGATGCCAGTTGCCGGGCCGCGGCAAGAGTTTCGCCCTCGCTTTCCTACTCAGCCTTTCTCTGATTTATCATCGGCAATGGAAGGCGCGCTCTATTCCCACCCCGCACCGTTGCGCTCCAGCCGCCCAGTGTCGCTTCACTGTCGCCTCGCTGTCGCGTCCGTGTCGCGTCGAAGGCGCGTCGCCCTGACCCGATTGTCGCGCGACTGTCGCTTCACCGGCGCGGGGCAGGCGCATGGCCGGCGCATTTGGCCGGAATCAGCCCCACGACACTGTGAACTTCGACTGTCGCGTGAAATTCCCCGGCAGATTCTACCCCGCCTTCGCCAGCACCAGCGCGAACAGGCCGTCCGGGTCCATCCATTCGGTCGTGGGTTCCCATCCGCCCGCGCGCAGCAGCAGCCGTTCGTCGCGCGCGCCATATTTATGGCTGCTCTCGGTATGGATGGTCTCGCCCATCTTCATGTGGAAACATTGGCCCGCGACATGGAAATGCAGCGGCTCGGTCGCTTCCAGATGCATCTCGATCCGCGCCTTCTCGTCATTCCAGATGGCGCGATGGGCAAAGGCGTCGACCGGCAGGTCGCCCTCCAGTTCGCGGTTGATCCGTACCAGCAGGTTGCGGTTGAAGGCGGCGGTGACACCGGCTTCATCGTCATAGGCGGCGATCAGCCGGTCGCGATCCTTGATCCGGTCCATGCCGATCAGCAGCATGGCCTCGTCACCCAACAACCTGCGCATCGCGCGCAGCAGGTCGACGGCGGTGTCGGGTTCGCTGTTGCCGATCGTCGAGCCGGGGAAGAAGCCGAGCCGCGGCAGCCCGTCGATCGCATCGGGCAGGGCCAATGTGCCCGTGAAGTCGCCGACCAGCGGCAGCACCGGCAGTCCGGGAAAGGCGCTCGCCAGTTCGGCGCTGCTGGTGCGCAGGAAATCGCCGCTGATGTCGATCGGCACATAGGCGGCGGGATTGATCGCGCGCAGCAGGTGCGGTGTCTTGCGCGCGCTGCCGGCGCCGAATTCCACCACCGCCCGACCGGCGCCGATGGCGGCGGCGAAATCATCGCCATGACCGGCCAGCAGCGCGGTTTCGGTGCGGGTCGGATAATATTCGGGCAGGTCGGTAATATCCTCGAACAATTCCGATCCGCGCCGGTCATAGAACCAGATGGGCGGGGTCGCCTTGGGCGATCGGGCAAGGCCGGCCAAGATATCGCGACGAAAGGCCGGGTCGATGGTGCGGGCGGCGGGCATGTCATGTGTCAGCAGCATGGGGCTTACAGATCCTTGGCCAGCCGCAGTCCCGTGAACTGCCAGCGTTGATGGGGGTGGAAGAAATTGCGGTAACTGGCGCGGACATGGCCGCGCGGGGTGGCGCAGCTGCCGCCCTTCAGCACGAACTGCCCGGACATGAACTTGCCATTATATTCGCCGACCGCGCCGGGGGCGGTGCGAAAGCCGGGATAGGGGCGATAGGCGCTGCCGGTCCATTCCCATACATCGCCGAACATCTGGGTCAGGCTGGTGCCGTCTTCGGCGGCGCGGGGGCGGGGGCAGGCGGCGCCGTCCAGTTGTTCGCCACTGGTCGGCGCGATGTTGAGCGCCGCGCTTTCCCATTCCGCCTCGGTCGGCAGGCGCGCGCCCGCCCAACTGGCATAGGCGTCGGCCTCATACAGGCTGATATGGCAGGCGGGGGCGGCGGGATTGACCGGCTGGCGTCCGTCCAGGCCGAAACGGGTCCAGCCCTGCTCGCCGCGCTGCCAGTAGAGCGGCGCCTCTATCCCTTCCGCCTGGACCCAGGCCCAGCCATCCGACAGCCACAGCGCCGGGTCGCGATAGCCGCCATCCTCGATGAAGCTGACCCATTCGCCATTGGTGATCGGCCGGTGGGCCAGGGCATGGGGGCGCAGGAAGACCTTGTGGCGCGGCCCCTCGCAATCGAAGGCGAAACCGGTCTTGCCGTCGTCGCCGATCTCGACCAGCCCCTCGCGTCCCTCGATCCAGTGCAGCGGGCCGGGCACCGGCGCGGGCATCGCCCTGGGCGCATCGAACAGGGCGGGTGCGATGGGATTGAGCGAAAAAAGATGCTGCAGGTCGGTCAGCAGCAATTCCTGATGCTGCTGCTCATGCTGCAGGCCCAGCGTCACCAGCGTGCAGGCGGCCTCCGGCAGATGCGGCATGGCGGCCAGCAGGGCGGCATCGACATGGGCGCGATAGGCGCGCACGTCGTTCAGGCTCGGCCGGGTCAGCATGCCCCGCATCGGCCGGGCATGGCGCGGCCCTTCCGCCTCATAATAGCTGTTGAACAGATAGGCGAAGCGGTCGTCGAACGGGCGATAACCCTCGACATGATCGCGCAGGACAAAAGTTTCGAAGAACCAGCTGACATGGGCCAGATGCCATTTGGCGGGCGATGCGTCGGGCATCGACTGCACCGTGGCATCCGCGTCGGACAAAGGGGCGGCCAGCGCCTGCGTCAGGGCGCGGACGGCGCGATAGCGTTCCGCCAGCGCCTCCTGTCCGGGCTGGATCCAGATTTTGGCCATGCACGCCCCTTTCGATACGGTTGCACCGCTCTCGCAAGGGGTAAGCGCATGACCGGGCAGGTCGGTTCCTTGCCGGCCCGCTGCGGCGCAGAATCAGGCGGCAGTGCGCTCCGGCCGGGCACGGCGCAGCTGGTTGCGGCCATTGGCCTTGGCTTCGTACAGCGCCTGGTCGGCAAGGCGCAGCACCTCGTCCATCTCCTCGCCCTTCCAGCGACAGATGCCGGCGGAAAAGGTGATCGGGCGGCCATCGACATCGCCCAGCGGATGTTCGCGAATCTGCTCGGCCAGGCGGGCCAGCGACCAGCTCGCCTCATCCTCGATGCAATGCTGGAAGAAGACGGCAAATTCCTCGCCGCCCCAGCGCGCGACCATGTCGATGCGCCGGATCTGGGCCGACAGGCGGGTGGCGAAATCGCGCAGCACCCGGTCGCCCTCGTCATGGCCCAGCCGGTCATTGACCTGCTTGAAATGATCGATGTCGATGATCGCGATGCAGCCCTGGCGCTTTTCGACCGGCAGCTCGTCGATCTGCGCCAGCAGGCCGCGCCGGTTGGCGATGCCGGTCAGCGGATCTTCATGCGCCGCCACCTGCAATTCGTCCATCTGCGCGCGGGTCGATGTCGCGGCGCGGTGAACGCCGGCATAGAGGGTGCGGATCACGTCGCCGACTTCGGGCAGGACCGGTGCCTCGGGACTGTCGGGGCGCAGCGTATCGGCCAGCGCATGGATCGGGCTCAGCAGCGCGCCGATCCCCATCAGCGCCATGATCGTGCCGACCAGCGTGGCGCCGAGCAGCAGCAGGAACTCGGCCAGCGCGATCCGGCCGGTGGCCATGCCCCAGCTGATATAGCCGATCAGCGGCAGATGGGTCGCGACGAAGCAGAGTGCGAACAGGCGCAGGCGCAGGCTGTGCGGAAAGATGAAGGATGTTGCCAGATAGAATTGCATCTTGGCCCTCTCACTAATTGCGAATAACCCGCAAATTTGGAGAATTGGCTAAACGCGCTCTGAATGAATAGGGTTAATGTTGCGCTGCAAGGCAAAGCGTGGCCGATGGTAGCCAGGCCGTTGAAATCAGACCTGTCTTGACGCGCCCGGCACCCATTTAACATCGCGCGCGCCATTGTCGTTCAGCCGGCGGGCGAGCACGAACAGCAGGTCGGACAGGCGGTTGAGATAGGCCAGCGCCTGCGGATTGAGCGCGACATCGACGGCGGCCGCCGTGGCGCTGCGCTCGGCCCGGCGGGTGATCGCACGGGCGAGGTGGACGGCGGCAGCGGCCGGACTGCCGCCCGGCAGGATGAAGCTGTCGAGCGGAGCCAAATCGGCGTTCATGTCGTCGATCTGCTGCTCCAGTCGCGCGACCTGGCCGGCAATGATGCGCAGCGCCCAGGGCTCGTCCGCGCCATCCGGGATCGGGGTGGCAAGGTCCGCGCCCAGATCGAACAAATCATTCTGGATGGTGGTCAGCCAGGCTGCTTCGGGCCTGTCGCCGATCGCCAGGATGGCGAGGCCGATCGCGCTGTTCGCCTCGTCCACGTCGCCCACCGCCTGCATGCGCGGCGCATGCTTGGGCAGGCGCGACCCATCGACCAGGCCGGTGGTGCCCGCGTCCCCGGTGCGGGTGTAGATCTTGTTGAGCTTGACCATCAGGCCTCAGCCATTGCCCTTCATCATCAGCAACAGGGCGATGATGATGACGGCGCCGGCCTGGAACAGGATGCGGTTCATCATCATCCGGTTCTGCTTCAGGCTGGACGGGCGCGGCGCCCCCTCCGGCAGGTTCAGTTCCTCCTTCGTCGCCTGGAGGAAGGCGATGATGCCGCGGACAAGCGCGAACAGGGTCGCGGCCATGGCAAGGATGAGGGCGATGACGAGCACGGTGGTCATGGGGGGATGCTAGGCCGCTCCGATGGTGATGCCAACCGGAAAGCGCCCGGCGCGCAGATCATCGGCCAGGCGCTGCGGGTCCATGCCGGCGCCACGCAGTTCGGCGAGCGCGATCGCCCCGTCCCGCTTCGCCAGCCTCTTGCCATCGGCGCCCAGCAGCAGCGGGTGGTGGATATAGGCGGGGCTTGGCAAGTCGAGCAGCGCCTGCAGCAGGCGATGGATGTCGGTCGCGGCGCGCAGGTCATTGCCGCGCAGCACATGGGTGACGCCCATCGCCGCATCGTCCAGCGTGCAGGACAGATGATAGCTGGCCGGCGCATCCTTGCGCGCCAGCACGACATCGCCCGCTGCCGCTGGATCGGCTGCTATTTCGCATGGCGCCGCGTTGGGATCGGGCGGATAGGGCAGGGCGGCCCAGCGGAGTGGCCCCGTCTGTGCGACCGCCGCCTGCATGTCGATCCGCCAGGCGTGGGGCATGCCCGCCGCGATACGTTGCGCGCGCTGGGCGTTCGGCAGGGCGCGACAGGTGCCGGGATAGACCGGGCCTTCCGGGCCATGCGGCGCGGTAAGGCTCGCCTGGATATCGGCGCGCGTGCAGAAGCAGGGATAGAGCAGGTTCATCGCGCGCAGTCGGTCGAGCGCCGCGTCATAGTCGGCCAGGCGCTGCGACTGGAAGATGATCTCCCCATCCCATGCCACGCCCAGCCAGCGCAGATCCTCGACAATCCCGTCGACATGTTCGGGCCGGCTGCGGGTGCCGTCGATATCCTCGATCCGCAGGCGAAAGGCACCACCCGCGGCCCGTGCCAGGTCCATCGCCATCAGTGCCGACCAGCCATGGCCGACATGCAATCGACCGGTGGGGCTTGGCGCGAAACGACTCACAAGATGCTGTGGTGCGGTGGATTGAGTCATACAGGCTCTTGACGGCGGATATTCGTTAATGCTGTCATGCTCTTGTCACGTTGTTGGTCGATCAGCGGCGTCGGCAAGGGGGTAGAGGCGACTATGTACCATCCCGACCTGATACGGCATCCGGAAAACTGCCCGGCGCTGGTTTTGAATGCGGACTATACCCCGCTCAGCTATTATCCCCTGAGCCTGTGGCCCTGGCAGACCGCCATCAAGGCGATTTTTCTGGAGCGGGTGGATATCGTCTCTTCCTATGAGCGGGAAGTCCACAGCCCCAGCCTGCAGATGCGCATCCCCTCGGTCATCGCGCTCAAGCAATATGTGCGACCCTCGGAGCATCCGGCCTTCACCCGGTTCAACCTGTTCCTGCGCGATCGTTTCAGCTGCCAATATTGCGGCACGACGCATGATCTGACCTTCGACCATGTCGTGCCGCGGCGCGCGGGTGGCCGCACCACCTGGGAGAATGTCGCGACCGCTTGTTCGCCCTGCAATCTCAAGAAGGGCGGGCGCACGCCGCGCGAAGCGGGCATGCAGTTGCATGTTCAGCCGATCCGGCCGACCAGCTGGCAGCTACAGGAACATGGCCGCGCCTTCCCGCCCGGCTATCTCCACGAAAGCTGGCACGACTGGCTCTATTGGGATGTCGAACTGCTGGCCTGACGCGCGGCGCGTCAGCTCATTGCGGGCAGCCAGTCCAGGTCCATATGTTTGTGCCGGTTGGTATAATGGCCGATCTCTTCCAGCCGGGCCATGTCGACCAGCGTGATCCGGCCATTGGCACGGCTGATCAGCTTTTCCTGCTCCATCTGTCGTATCATCCGGTTCACATGAACCGACGTCAGGCCGATCGCGTCGCCAATCTCTTCCTGCGTCAGCTTCAGGTCGAAACTGTCGGTGATGCTGTCGTCCGTCACGCGCAGCCGGTCGAACATGTCGAGCAGGAAGGAGGCTACCCGCGCCCTGGCCGATGTGCGGCCGAGCGAGGCAAGCCGGTCGGTCATCGCTACCCGCTCCGCATTGGACAGCAGGAACAGCAGGGCGGCGACGCGCGGATATTCCTCCAGCAGCCGGCGCAGCGCATGCTTGTCGAACGGGCAGACGATAGCGTCCGACAGGGCGACCAAGGATTCAGGGGCCTTGCTATAGATGGTGCTGGCCGAACCGATGAAATCGCCGGGGAAGTAGACGCGCAATATCTGGCGGCTGCCATCGGGCAGGATGACATAGCTCATGACCCGACCTTCGCGCAGCACGAACAACTCAGTGATCGTCTCGTTGACGCGCTGGATCATGGCCCCGCGCTTGATCTTGCGGGGATTTTCTTCCAGCCGAGCCAATGCTGCTTTTTCTGCGTCGGACAGGGGAACCGTCTTGGCCAGTCTTTCCGCGAAACAGCTCGTCGCCACCAATACACCTTCTTCTTGAAATTGTTGTTACGATGGCAGAACGCCCCAACCTCCTTTTGGCTGCATTTCGGCAAGGCGCACTAAACTCGATCAAGGTTGCGGCGATCCGCGAAAATAGTCTTCCGTCGCGCCCGTCCCTGCCCGTTTTTCACGCCGAACGACCGCGCGCGCGCCTTGCACGGCGCGCAATAGACGCTATGAAACCTAGCCAATGGACCGCATTCACATTCGCGGCGGCAAGCAACTCAATGGCCGCCTTCCCATCTCCGGCGCTAAGAACGCTGCCCTGACGCTGCTGCCCTGCGCGTTGCTGACCGACGAGCCCGTCGCGCTGCGCAATCTGCCGCGCCTGGCCGACGTCGACAGCTTCGGCCATCTGCTCAACCAGCTT
Source organism: Sphingobium sp. L-44 (assembly GCF_056859495.1). Taxonomy (NCBI): domain Bacteria; kingdom Pseudomonadati; phylum Pseudomonadota; class Alphaproteobacteria; order Sphingomonadales; family Sphingobiaceae; genus Sphingobium; species Sphingobium sp. L-44. The sequence continues at coordinate 49,967 of NZ_JBSXOQ010000123.1, forward strand.
GGCGTGTCGACCATGATCGAAGGCGCCCGTCCGGAGGATTTCGGCCGCGTCATGACGATGCGTGCCGGCCGCGTGACCTCGACCGAGGCGCCCTATGACATCGTGCGCAAGATGCGCGCGTCGATCCTGGTGCTCGGCCCGCTGCTCGCCCGCGCGGGCGAGGCACGGGTGTCGCTGCCCGGCGGCTGCGCGATCGGCAACCGCCCGATCGACCTGCACCTCAAGGCACTGGAAGCCTTTGGCGCGATCATCGAGATCGCGGCCGGCTATGTCCGCGCCAGCCTGCCCGATGGCGGCCTGCCCGGTGGCATCTATACCTTCCCGGTGGTGTCGGTCGGTGCGACTGAAAATGCGCTGATGGCGGCCTCGCTCGCCAAGGGCACCTGCATCCTGGAAAATGCCGCGCGCGAGCCGGAGATCGTCGATCTCTGCAAGCTGCTGATCGCAATGGGCGCCGATATCGAGGGTGTGGGCACCGACAAGCTGGTGATCCATGGCCGCGATCGTCTTCACGGCGCGACCTACAGCGTCATGCCCGACCGTATCGAGGCGGGCAGCTATGCCTGCGCTGCGGCGATCACCGGCGGTTCGCTTGACCTGATCGGCGCCAATGCCGACGACATGCACGCCATCCTGGCCGCGCTGCGCGACGCTGGCGTGCAGGTCGATGAGCATCGCGACGGCATCCGCGTTTCGTCCGACGGCAAGCTCAAGCCGCTGACGCTGTCGACCGCGCCTTTCCCGGCCTTCCCGACCGACATGCAGGCGCAGTTCATGGCGATGCTGACCAAGGCGGAGGGCGCGTCGGTCCTGACCGAGACGATCTTCGAGAATCGCTACATGCATGTGCCCGAACTGGCGCGCATGGGTGCCGACATCAGCGTCAACGGCCGCACCGCCGTGGTGCGCGGCGTCGACAAGCTGGTCGGTGCGCCGGTGATGGCGACCGATCTGCGCGCCTCGATGAGCCTGATCCTGGCCGGCCTTGCCGCCGAAGGCGAGACCATCGTCAGCCGCGTCTATCATCTCGATCGCGGTTATGAGCGGCTGGAGGAAAAGCTCTCGGCCGTCGGCGCCGACATCGAGCGGGTCAGCGATGGCTGACGGACGCGGCCTGGCAACGGATCGGGCGGCGCTGCTGGCGCTTTATGATCTCGACGCCGGCGGTTTCCGTACCCTTGACGATATCACCAGCTTCGCCGCGCAACTATGCTGGGCGCCGATCGCGCTCGTCAGCATTGTCGAGGATGTAAGGCAGCGCTTTCTGGCGCGGGTCGGGCTGGATGCGGAGGAGACGCCGCGTGACGTCTCCTTCTGCGCCCTCGCCATGCTGGGCGACAATATCTTCGTCGTGCCCGACGCGACGCAGGATGTGCGTTTCATCGACAATGCGCTGGTCACCGGTGCGCCGCATATCCGCTTCTATGCCGGGGCGCCGCTGGTTGGTGGCGATGGCGAGCCGCTGGGTGCGCTCTGCGTTATCGACACGGTGCCGCGCGATGATCTGACCCCGCTGCAGCGCCAGGGGCTGTCGCTGCTGGCGCGGCAGGTGATGGTGGAACTGGAAGGGCGCCGCCGCGATCGCGACGTGATCGCCCAGCAGCGGCTCGACGCGGCAGCGGTGGCGGACAGCGATCGCATGTTCCGCACCCTGGCCGACACCATGCCGCAAATGGTCTGGTCGACCCTGCCCGACGGCTATCATGATTATTATAATGCGCGCTGGTATGAATATACCGGCGTGCCCGCCGGATCGACCGATGGCGATGCCTGGAACGGCATGTTCCATGTCGATGACCAGCCCAAGGCCTGGGAGAAATGGCGCCATTCGCTGGCGAGCGGCGATCCCTATGAAATCGAATATCGGCTGCGGCACCGCGACGGCCTCTATCGCTGGACGCTGGGGCGCGCCTTGCCAATCCGTGACGCGCAGGGGCAGATCATCCGCTGGATCGGCACCTGCACCGAGATTCACGAACAGAAGCTCATGCTCGAAGAGCGCGAGATGATCGCGCATGAGCTGTCGCACCGGATCAAGAATATCTTCTCCGTCATTGCCGGCCTTATCGGCCTGTCAGCCCGTGAGCGACCGGGCATGCAGGAAGGGGCGGACGACCTGCGCGACCGCATCCTGGCGCTGGGGCGGGCGCATGACTTCGTCCGCACACATGGCGGTGGCGTCAGCATGGCGGAGGAGCAGGCATCGCTTCATGGCGTGCTGGAGGAGATTTTTGCGCCCTATGGCGGCCGGGAACGACTGCAACTGTCAGGCGACAATCCGCCGATCGATGATCGCTCGGCGACGCCGCTGGCGCTGCTGTTTCATGAACTGGCGACCAATGCCGCAAAATATGGCGCGCTATCGACGCCTGATGGCTTCATCGCGCTGCATGTGGTGACGCAGGATGAGGATATCCGGCTCGACTGGCGCGAAGAGGGCGGGCCGAGTGTGGCGCCGATGGCCAACGAAGGCTTTGGCAGTCGCCTGATCGCGCTCAGCGTCGAGCGTCAGCTGGGTGGTCAGCTCGAACGGCAATGGTGCCCCGAAGGGCTTCGGCTCAGCCTGCGGATACCGCGACGCTCGATGCACCGCGCGGCGGCGGGAAGGGCGTAAAGCCGGCAATCTCCGCTGTGGTGAGGTCGGTCGCTTCGGTGGCGGCCAGACGCACGGTCTGGGCAATGCTCTGTGCGCGGAAGGGCTTGGTGACGACGCCCAGCGCCGCAACGGAAGCCGTGCCGATCTGCGCCGGATTGGCGGTCACGTAGATGACCTTGATACCGAAGCGACTGGCCAGTTCCATGCCGATGGCAGGGCCGGTGGGGCCATCACGCAGGTTGAGGTCGACCAGGGCGATGTCGCAGGATTCGGCGGCGGCCATCGCCGCCTCGCGGTCGGCCGCGATGCCGCCGACATCGAAGCCGGCATCCTGCACGATCTGTTCGATTTCCAACGCGACGAAAATCTCGTCCTCGACGATCAGAATCTTCTTGCTCATCCCTGCGCCCGCTTATGCTGGTGTCGATAAATGCGGAAAGGGACGAAGAGTTCCCGAAATATGTAAAAATCAGGTGTCTTCGTTTTCGATGCTGGTCCAGGCGGTGTCGAACGCGGTGCCGTTCATCAGCAGGACCGATGCCGGATAGCCGCCTGCCGCCGCCTTCTTCGCCGTTTCGGTGGCGCTGTCGATCGCTGCCTGCTGCGTCGGGAAGGGGCCATAATAGCTGTTGTTGAGGTTGATCTTCCACGCGCCATCATGCGGGACGATGATGTAGCGGGCGTGGGGCAGGTCGGTCATGGTCGCGATGGTCTCCGATGGCAGGTCAGCGCGCGGGCATCCGCCGGGCGCTCGCCAGATGATGGGCATGGGTGATCGCCACCGCAAGGGCATCGGCCGCGTCGGAGCCGACGATCTTTGCGCCGGGCAGCAGCCGCTGGACCATGGCATGGACCTGGTCCTTCGACGCGTTGCCGACGCCGACGACCGATTTCTTGACGAGGCGGGCGGCATATTCGCCCACTTCCATGCCGGACCGCGCGGCATTCAGCAGGATGACGCCGCGCGCCTGGCCCAGCTTCAGCGTCGATTGCGGATTGACGTTGACGAACACTTCCTCGACCGCGGCGCCATCGGGCCGATGTTCCAAGATCAGGTCGGTCAGCGCCAGATCGAGCGCCATCAGCCGCGTCGCCAGCGACATCGCGCTGTCGGTCTTGATCTGGCCGTTGCCGACATGGGTCAGGCGATTGCCGTCGGCGGCAATCAGGCCCCAGCCGGTGGTGCCAAGGCCGGGGTCGAGGCCAAGTATGATCATGGGTGCAGGATCGTCCGCGTCGGGCAAGACCGGCGCGCATCGGCGCTGCGCGATCTCGCCCGAAGCGAACGGGAGCCGGGCATCTTAGCCCAGCTTCTCCATCACGGCGTCGGAGACTTCATAATTGCCCCAGACGGTCTGGACGTCGTCATCATCTTCCAGCGTGTCGACCAGCTTCAGCAGCGTTGCGGCATTGGCTTCGTCGACTTCCAGCGTGGTCTGCGGCTTCCAGGCGAGCTTGGCGCCCTCTGCCGGGCCCAGCTTGGCTTCCAGCGCCTTGGCGACTTCGTGCAGCGCGTCCATCGCGGTCCAGATCTCATGCTCGTCTTCGTTCGACGAGACATCGTCCGCACCCGCTTCCAGCGCGGCTTCGAAGACGGCGTCGGCATCGCCGGCGCTGGCGGGATAGGTGATCAGGCCCAGGCGGTCGAAGCCATGGCTCACCGCGCCCGACGCGCCCAGGTTGCCGCCATTCTTGGCAAAGGCGGTGCGAACATTGGTCGCGGTGCGATTGCGATTGTCGGTCAGTGCCTCGACGATGATGGCGACGCCGCCGGGGCCATAGCCCTCATAGCGGATTTCCTCGTAATTCTCCATGTCGCCGCCGATCGCCTTGTCGATCGCGCGCTGGATATTGTCCTTGGGCATCGACTGGGCCTTGGCGGCGTTGACCGCCAGGCGCAGGCGCGGGTTCATGTCCGGATCGGGCATGCCCATCTTGGCCGCGACGGTGATTTCGCGCGACAGCTTGGAGAACATCGACGAGCGCTTCTTGTCCTGCGCACCCTTGCGATGCATGATGTTCTTGAATTTGGAATGGCCGGCCACGGCCTTCTCCTGACATTTTCTGTGAAACCGAAGCGCGCTCTCTAGCGAGCGCGTCGCCATCCTGCAACGCTAGAGGATGGCGGAGGCGCGGTGATCAGTAGCGGATCGCGGTGCCCGAGGCGGAGACCATCAGCATGGAGCCATTGGCGCCGATCACCTCATAGTCGAGGTCGACGCCGACAACGGCATTGGCGCCCAGCTTGCGGGCATTGCCCTGCATCTCCTCGATCGCTTCGCTGCGGGCGCGTTGCAGCACATCCTCATAGGCGCCCGATCGGCCGCCGACGATGTCGCGCACGCTGGCGAACAGGTCACGGAAGAGGTTGGCGCCGACGATCACTTCGCCGGTGACAATGCCCAGATAATCCTGGGCGGGACGGCCTTCCAGGCGGCTGGTGGTGCTGACGATGATGTCGGTCATAAGGGGCGTCCTCTCACTTTGGTGGCGCCCCTGGCGCGAGGGGGCTGGACCAGATGTAGGTCGACAGCACCCCTCGGCAAGGTCCGGTGGCATGCACCGGTCGGGAATAAGGCGTGGACCGCCTTATTCCATGCCCAGCGCGGACAGATAGGTCTGCAGGATCGCTTCCATTTCCTGGCGGTCATGCGGCTGCATCTTACGCAGGCGGATGATCTGGCGCATGATCTTGGGGTCGTAACCGGTCGCCTTGGCTTCCAGATAGACGTCCTTGATGTCGTCGCCGATGCCCTTCTTTTCTTCTTCCAGGCGCTCGATGCGCTCGATTAGAAGGCGCAGCTGGTCGGCTGCGATATTGCCCTCGCTCATGGGAATCTCCGTGTCAGTGTGAATCGGTTGGTGGACGCTCCTAGAGCCTGATCGGGCGAGGTGGAAGCGCTTTGCGCGTCCGCCGATACCGTGAATCAGGCTCCATTCGGGAAATTCGGACTGCGTTTCGCGCGCGGCGCCGGTCCGGCAGGATCTGCTGAACGCTTAATGGTTGTCCGCGTTTTTCGCCACGCTCTCCTGCATCTTCGCGATCTGCTGCGGCGTCGCCTCGCCCTGATGGCGGGCCTTCCATTCGGCAAAGGGCATGCCGTGGACGACCTCGCGAGCTTCGTCGCGGGTCAGATCGCCGTCCGCCTCGGCAATCCAGTCGGCCAGGCAGTTGCGGCAGAAGCCGGCCGTGCCCATCAGGTCGATATTCTGCACGTCGGTCCGATGCTGCAAATGCGCGATCAGCCGACGGAAGGCGGTTGCAGCGACGGCGTCACTGAGTATGGTAGCGGACACAGGCGGAACCTTTCGCTTAATCTACATCATCCTGTCGTGCAGCACGGATAATCGATAACGACGCCCTGGCAAGCCAGAGGCGATCAATACGGCCAGGAGAAGACATGACACGACTATCGCCCCGCTCGCGCAAGGTTCGCATTCTCGCGACCCTCGGTCCCGCCAGCGAGAGCGCAGAGATGATCCGCGCATTGTTTGTCGCGGGTGCCGACGCCTTTCGAGTCAATATGAGCCATGGCGCGCATGAGGATCATGCCGCCCGCATCGCCACGATCCGCGAGCTGGAAAAGGAATTTTCCCGGCCGACCACGATCCTGGCCGACCTTCAGGGCCCCAAGCTGCGCGTGGGCACGTTCGAGAAGGGGCTGGTGGTGCTGGAGACCGGCGCGCCCTTCGTCCTCGATCGGGACGACACGCCGGGCACCGTTGAGCGCGTGAACCTGCCGCACCCCGAAATCTATGCCGCGCTGGTCCCCGAGACCCGGCTGCTGCTGGATGACGGCAAGCTGGTGCTGCGGGTGAAGGCCGTCACGGACACGCGAATCGACACCATCGTCGAAATCGGCGGCACCCTGTCCAACCGCAAGGGCGTGAATGTGCCTGACGTGGTCGTGCCGGTGCCGGCGCTGACCGACAAGGATCGCCGAGACCTCAGCTTCGCGGTCGATCAGGGCTGCGACTGGATCGCCTTGAGCTTCGTGCAGCGGCCCGAGGATCTGGCCGAGGCGCGCAAGCTGATGGGCGGCCATGGCGCGCTGATGGCGAAGATCGAGAAGCCCTCGGCCGTGCAGCGGCTGGAGGAGATTATCGAGATGGCCGACGGCGTGATGGTTGCGCGCGGCGATCTGGGCGTCGAATTGCCGCCGCAGGCGGTGCCGCCGCTGCAGAAGCAGATCGTTGCCACCGCGCGCCGCATGGGCCGTCCGGTGGTGGTTGCGACCCAGATGCTCGAATCGATGATCAAGGCGCCGACCCCGACCCGCGCCGAAGTGTCGGACGTGGCCACCGCGGTCTATGACGGCGCCGATGCGATCATGTTGTCTGCCGAAACGGCGGCGGGCGACTGGCCGGTCGAGGCAGTGTCGATGATGGACAGCATCGCCCATAGCGTGGAGCGCGATCCGGGCTATTTCGCCCGTCTGCACTTCACCGAAACGCGGCCTGATCCGACCACCGCTGACGCCCTGGCGGAGGCTGCCGCCGGCATCGTGCCGGTCGTCGGCGCCAGCGTCATCACCTGCTTCACCTCGTCGGGCAGCACCGTGCGCCGCGTGGCGCGTGAGCGGCCGTCCGCGCCGATCCTGGCATTGACGCCACGTTCGGACACGGCGCGCAAGCTGGGCCTGACCTGGGGCGTCCATGCGATCCGCACCAAGGATATCGGCAATTTCGAGGAAATGATCGGCAAGGCGCGTCGCATGGCGCTGCGCCACGACATGAGCGCCAAGGGCGGCAAGATCGTGGTGCTGGCCGGCGTGCCCTTCGGCACGCCCGGTTCGACCAATGTGCTGCACGTGGCGACCGTGCGCGGCGACGAGCTGAAGGGGCGCGACGAAACGCCCAGCCTGCCGGCCTGACGGCTTTGGCATGATCGATTCGGCGCGGCCGCCCCATTCGGGCGGCCGCGCTTTTTTTCATGGCCGCGAATCGATTCGCGTAAAAATGCCGCGCCAACACGTTGAGCGCCCGATCCATGGGATCGGGCGCTCAATAAGACCTTTGGAAGGTCCGGAGGATCGGCGAGCCGATCCGTCCGCGCTTATTAGCCCTGGCGGGCCTTGAAGCGACGGTTGGTCTTGTTGATGACGTAGGTCCGGCCACGACGACGGATCACGCGGTTGTCCCGGTGGCGGCCCTTGAGCGACTTGAGCGAGTTGCGGATCTTCATTGTCAGCCTTCTGGAATCATGTCTGATTGGAAAAATCGAAGCGCAGCCCCTATGGGGGAGGCGGCCGAAAGTCAAGCGCAGGCCACCGCCTTTTGCCACCGTTCATCCTGCATGCAGCCAAGTCATGGCTTCACCCGTTGGAAGGGAATGCTATGTCGGCGGCGTGTTGGACATAGTCCCGTTGGAGTGCAATCGCATGTTGAAACAGATCATCCTCTCCTCCTGTCTTGCCCTGTCGCTCGCCGCCTGCGCGACGGTGCCGTCGGTGGAGGTGACGCGATTCCACAATGGCAGCCCGGCACAGACCGGATCGATCGCTGTACAGGAAATCCCCGGCAATCCGGACGTTGGCCTGGAATTTCGCACCTATGCCGGCGCGGTGAGCCAGGAACTGCAGCGGATCGGCTTCACCAATGCGGGCGATGCGGGCAGCGACTATGTCGCGCTGGTCGGCTTCCGCCGCAGCTTCCGCCCGACCGGCACCGCGCGCAATGACAAGCCGGTCAGCGTGGGCGTTGGCGGGGCGCTGGGCAGTGGCGGCTATTCCGGCCTCGGTCTCGGCGTCGGCATCAATCTGTCGGGCAAGCCCAAGGATATCGTCTCCACCGAATTGCAGATCCAGATTCGCCGTCGCAGCGATCAGGCCGCCATCTGGGAAGGCCGCGCCTCGACCGAATCGCGTGAAGGCACGCCCGAGTCGCAGCCGCGCGCCGTCGCGCAAAAGCTCGCTGCCGCCCTCCTCGGGGGCTATCCGGGCGAATCCGGGCGCACTATAACGGTCAAATGACCATCTCCATTTCGAGCGCCTTCGACAGCGGCAACATCCGCGTTCTTTCCATCACCGACAGTCCAGAAGGCGTCCGCGCCGAGCTGGAAATCGTCAAGGACAAGGACAGCGACTTCTATCAATGGTTCCATTTCCGTCTGGCGGGCGCCGCCGGACGGGAGGTGGAACTGGCGATCGTGAACTGCGCGGGCTCGGCCTATCCCGACGGCTGGCCGGGCTACAAGGCGCGGATGAGCGAGGATCGCGAGAATTGGCTGCAGGCCGATACCGACTATGCCGCCGGTACGCTGACGATCCGCCTCTCGCCCGACAGCAATGCCGTCTGGCTTGCCTATTTTGCGCCCTATTCGATGGAGCGCCATCATGACCTGGTCGCCTGGGCCGCGTGCCAGCCGGGCGTCGAGCATCGCGAACTGGGCCTGACCTTGGACGGCCAGCCGCTCGACATGCTGAGCGTCGGCGAAGGCCCCAAGAATGTCTGGCTCTATGCCCGCCAGCATCCCGGCGAAAGCATGGCCGAGTGGTGGATGGAAGGCGCGCTGGAGCGCCTGACCGACGACGAGGATGCGGTGGCGCGCTATCTGCGCCAGAAGGCGACCTTCCACATCGTCCCCAACATGAATCCCGACGGCAGCCGGCGCGGTCATCTCCGCACCAATGCGGCGGGCATCAATCTCAACCGCGAATGGCATGAGCCGTCGATGGACAAGAGCCCGGAAGTCTATCTGGTCCGCGCCGCGATGGACGAGACCGGCGTCGATTTCGCCATGGACGTGCATGGCGACGAGGCGATCCCGGCGGTGTTCCTGGCCGGCTTCGAGGGCATTCCCTCGATCACCGACCGACAGCTCTCGCTCTATCATCGCTATCGCGACACGCTGGCGGCCCGCACGCCCGATTTCCAGACGCGCCTCGGTTATCCGGTGGCGGGCGGCGGCAAGGCCAATCTCGCCATGTCGACCAACCAGCTGGCCGAACGCTTCGGCGCGGTCGCGATGACGCTGGAAATGCCGTTCAAGGATAATGACGATCTGCCCGACGCCGATTTCGGCTGGTCGCCGGCCCGTTCCGCGCAGCTCGGCAAGGATTGCCTGGCGGTGCTGGCGGAGATGATCGAGGATATCTGACCGGGCTGATCGGGGGCAATAGATGGAGCATGGTGGCGTGACGCGACGGACGATCCTGCACGGCGCCGGTGGCGCCATGGCGCTCGGCATGGTCGGCGCGCCGGCCATTGCCAAATCCCGCCCGTCGCGCGAGCGTCTGGAAGCAGCGCTCGCGCGCATCGCCGACCCGGCGGGGGAGGGCAGGCGCACCTACCTCACCCTCTATGCGGACAGCGCGCGGGCGGCGGCGGACGCCGCCGATGCCCGCGCCGCTTCGCCGCTCTCGCCGATCGACGGCGCCATCGTCAGCATCAAGGATCTGTTCGATGTCGCGGGCGAGCCGACCCGCGCCGGTTCGCTGATCCTGGCCGATGCCCCGCCCGCCACCGTCGATGCGCCGGTCGTTGCCCGGCTGAAGCAGGCCGGTGCGGTGATCGTCGGCAAGACCAACATGGTCGAATTCGCCTTTTCCGGCGTCGGCGCCAATCCCCATTATGGCACGCCGGGCAATCCGGCCGACCGGGCCCGCGTGCCGGGCGGATCGACCAGTGGCGGCGGCGTCGCGGTGGCCGATGCCATGTGCGAGATCGCCATCGGCACCGATACTGGTGGTTCCTGCCGCATTCCCGCCGCGCTGTGCGGCGTCGTCGGCTACAAGCCGACCAAGGCGCGGGTGCCGACCAAGGCGCGGGTGCCGACCGATGGCGCCTTTCCGCTGTCGCCCACGCTCGATTCGATCGGACCGATCGCGACCAGCGTCGATGCCTGTTTCCGCACCGATGCGATCTTGGCGGGGGAAGCAGCACGGCCGCTCGATATCGCGCCGCTCAAGGGGCTGCGCGCCGGCATTCCGCAGGGCCTGCCGCTGGGCGATCTCGACGCGACCGTCGCGGCGCGTTTCGCCGATGCGCTGGCGCGGCTGGGCAAGGCGGGCATGACGCTCAGTGACGAAGTCTTCCCGCAATTCGACGCGATGCAGGCGCTTCAGTCGCCGGTGCCGATCGCCTCGGTCGAGGCCTATGCCATTCATCGCGATCGAATCGCGACCCGTGCGCAGGATTTCGATCCGATCGTGCTGGCACGGATGCAGGCAGGCCGTGACGTGACGCCCGAACGCCACCGGCAGATGCTGGTGGAGCGCGCCGCGCTGGTGCGATCGATGGACGCGCGCCTGACCGGACTGGACATATTGGTGCTGCCGACCACGCCGATCGTCGCGCCGACTCAGGCCGAAGTGGCGAATGCCGAGGCCTTCGTGGCCCGCAACCGGCTGCTGCTGCGCAACACCGGCCTCGGCAACAGCTTCGACCTGTGCGCCATTTCCCTGCCGCTGCCGCGCGAGGACGGCCTGCCGGTCGGCCTGATGCTGATGGCGCGGGCAGGGCAGGACCAGCGCCTGTTCGCGATCGCGGCAGCGGTGGAGAAGCTGCTGGCGGTTTAGCCGAACAGTTCCTCCAGGAAATTCACCATCGCGCGGAAGCTGCGGCGGTCGGCGTCGGCGCTATAGGCCAGCCCCTTTTCGGGCATATGGACGCTTTCGTCGGTGAAGGCGTGGCCGGTGTGGCCATAGGCATGAATCTGCCAGTCGCAGCCCGCCTCGGTCAGTTCCTTCGCCAGGCCGACGGTCGCCTCGGGCGGCGCGATCGGGTCTTCCCAGCCATGGCAGACCAGCAGCTTGGCGGTGATCGTGGCGTTGGGGAAGGGCGGTGCCTCATAGACGCCGTGGAAGCTGACGCCGCCGGCAATGTCGGCGCCCGCGCGGGCCAGGTCGAGCACGCATTTGCCGCCGAAGCAGAAGCCGATCGCGGCCGTGCGGGTGGCATCGACCGCCGGCATATCCCTGAGCAGCGCGTGGGCGCCCAGCATCCGATCGCGCAGCAGCGCGCGGTCGGCGTTGAGTTCGTTCATATAGCGCCCGGCATCGGGATCGGTGCGGGTGGTGCGCTTGCCCTGGCCAAAGACGTCAGCGACCAGCACCGCATAGCCCAGCGCCGCTACCTTCTCCGCATAGAGGAAGTCGGCTTCCTTGGTGCCCAGGACATTGGGAACGAGCAGGATGCCCGGCACCGGGCCGGCGGCAGCATTGTCGACCACGGCGACGCTTTCGAACGTGCCGCCCGGACCGTCATGGATGATCGTCTGACGGGTGAGGACCATGAAAGCGTCTCCTGTGGATAAGTCGAAAAGTCAGATGCTGCCGAAGCCGGGGGCTTCGCCACGCGCGGCGGTATTGATGCGGCGGGGGCGCTTCCAGCCGATCTGCGGCCGTTTGCGCAGGCGCAGCGTCGGCCAATGACCGCGATCGCTGCGTTCGGCGAGGCGCATGCCCTGCGCGCGATAGGCGGCGATTACCGCATCGGCCTGTTCATTGAGCAGGCCGGCGAGCACGATCGTGCCACCATCCTCCACCAGCGCGCAGAGCGAAGGCGCCAGTTCGATCAGCGGCCCGGCCAGGATGTTTGCGATCAGCAGGTCATAGGGCGCGCGGCCGACCAGCGCGGGATGATCTACGCCGGCGGCGGTGCAGAGCGCCAACTGGCCGGCACCCCCGCCCAGGGCAATGCCGTTCGCCACGGCATTTTCCCGGCTGATGTCGACCGCCACCGGATCAATGTCGGAAGCAATCGCATGGGCGCGCGGCCATAATGTCATTGCGGCAAAGGCGAGCAGGCCGGTGCCGGTGCCGATATCGGCGACATTGAGGAACCGCATGCCGACGCTGCGCATCCGGTCGATCATCGCCAGGCAGCCGGCGGTGGTCTCATGCTGGCCGGTGCCAAAGGCGCGACTCGCCTCGATCAGGAAATTGACATGGCCGGGCTGTTCGGGGTCGCTGGCGACATTGCGCACATGGAATCGGCCGGCGGTGACGGGTTCCAGCCCCTGCTGGCTCATCGTTACCCAATCCTCGTCGGGCAGCGCTTCCACCTGCGGCTTGATGCCTGATGCGCTGGGCACCAGGGTCTTGAGCAGCTTGATCGCCGCCGGGCTCGGCTTGCCTTCGAAATAGGCGTCGAGCTGCCACTTATTCTCGTCGTCCGGCTCCGCCTCGCTGGTCATCAGCACCGGCGGATGCTCCATCAGGGCGAAGGCGGCGATGTCCCCGTCCAGCGCCTCCGCTTCGGCGCGGGTGCAGGGCAGGGTGACTTTCCAGCTCTGGGCGGCTGGCGCAGCGACATCATTCATGCCGCCGCCTTTAGACCAGCAGAGGGAAGAGGGGAAGCATCTGGCAATTGTCAGATTGGGCTCAGGCCGGAGCGAAAATAGTGACTTTCGAGAACCTCGGACCGAGTCACGTGCCTCGGTCCGACGGAACGTGCTTGAAGCACGTGAGCACCGGAAGCGCAGAAAGGCGCTATTTGCAGCCCGGCCTCAGCCCAGTCTCAGGCGACCTGGCGGCCGAAGTCGCTAGAGGCATGCCGCAGGCTGGACAGCTTGCCCTCGACGCTCATGAAGCCGCGTTCCAGCTGGTCGATTTCCGATGCGACCACTTCGGTGTCCTGGCGGATCGCCGAAATGGTGGTCGACATCGAGTCGGCCGCCAGCGCGGTCTCGTCGACGGCGGCGGTGATCATCGTCACGGTCTGGGCCTGGGCGTCCATGGCGTGGCGGATGCGCTGGGCACTGGCCTGCACTTCGCCGACGGTGTCGCGGATGCGCTCGTTGGTCTCCACCGACTGGCGGGTCGATGCCTGGATGGCGGCGATCTTGCCGGCAATTTCGTCCGTGGCGCGGGCAGTCTGGTTGGCCAGGCTCTTCACTTCCTGCGCCACCACGGCAAAGCCGCGACCGGCGTCACCGGCACGGGCGGCCTCGATCGTGGCGTTGAGCGCCAGCAGGTTGGTCTGGCCGGCAATGTCGCGGATCAGGCCCAGGATCGATTCGATCGACTTGGCATGGTCCGACAGGGTGGCCGACATGGAAACGGCGTCGCCCGATTGCGACGCGGCGCGCTGTGCCACTTCGGCGGCGCTTTCCACTTCGGTGCGCGCGTCCTCGATCGCGCGGATCAGGCCGGCCGAGGTGCGGGCGGCCTCGCGCATCGCAAGGGCGGATTGTTCGGCGGCGGCGGCGACTTCCGACGCCTTGCCCAGCATGCCGCGGGTCGCGGCGGAGGCATCCTTGGCCTGTTCGCGCAGCGATTCGCCCAGCTGCGACGCGCCGTCGATCTCGCCCATGATGCGCTGTTCGAACAGGACGCCGAACTGCTGGCGCGCATTGCGCTGGCTTTCGGCATCGTCGATCGCGATCACATTGGCCATCAGCCCGGCATCGACCATGCCGACCTGCGCCATGATGTCGACCAGCCGGCGCCGGGTGGCGTCGTCGGCTGCGCGTTCCCAGATGATATCGGTCAGTTTCTCGTTGGCCGCGGCGACGGGCAGCAGCACGCCGCGCACCGAAATGCCGTGCTTGCGGGCGTGGCGGACGCAGGCGGTGGAGGACAGCGCCCAGTCGCCGGCGCTGTAATGGCGCAGCTTCTGGCGGACATATTCATGCGCGGCGGTCTCGATCTTCGCCAGCGTCGTTGGCTGCAATCGGTTTCGCAGGCCCGAACTGTCCATATAGGTGGAGAAGAAGGTGCGGGCGGCAATCACCGCATCGTCGGCAACCAGCTGCTCGATTTCGGCCATGCCACGGGCCAGATCACCGCGGGGGTCCACTTCGGCCAGCATCTGGGCGATGGCGTTCCTGGGCGTGGTGGCGGAAGTCATGGATTGCAGAACCCCAAATAGGTGTCAGGACGAACCAGGCGGTGATAGCGCCATTTGGTTAATCACTTCTTATTTGGGCGCGCGCATCGACATGTTCCGCGCGGCTTGCCCTTCGGCGTCTTCGCTCCTAAGGGGAGCGGACTCAAAGGACATAGCAGGGACCTGGGTAGACATGGCGCGAACCACAAGCCGGCCGCTCTCGCCGCATTTGACGATCTGGAAATGGGGGCCGGCAATGGCCGTCTCCATCATTCACCGCGTGACGGGCAATGGCCTGGCCACCGCTGGTGCTCTTGGCCTCATCTGGTGGCTGATGGCCGCCGCGACCGGCCCGGAAGCCTATGCCACCTTCGTCACCTGCGCGACCTCGCCGATCGGCTATCTGGTCATGGCGGGCCTGTCCTGGTTCTTCTTCCAGCATCTCTTCTCGGGTCTGCGTCACTTCGTGCTCGACATGGGTGCGGGCTATGATCTCAAGACCAGCAAGACCTGGTCGATCCTGACCTTCGTGCTGTCGACGATCGCTACCGCCGCCTTCTGGGCCGCGATCTGCCTGGGGAAATTCTGATGGGTACCGGAACCGGAATCGGCCGCGTCCGCGGTCTTGGCTCGGCCAAGCATGGCGCGCACCACTGGCTGGCACAGCGCTACACCGCCATCGGCAATCTGCTGCTGGTGCTGTGGCTGCTCTTCAGCCTGATCGCACTGCCCGGCCTCGATTATGAGAGCGTGGTCAACTGGATCCACAATCCGCTGGTCGCCGTGCCGCTGATGCTGATGGTCGTCAGCATCTTCATGCATCTGCGCCTGGGCATGCAGGTCATGCTGGAGGACTATGTCCACGACAAGGGCCTGGCCTTCTTCTCGATGCTGCTGCTGAACTTCTATGCCTATGCCGGCGCTGCCGCGGGCGTCTTCGCGATCGCCAAGATCGCCTTCATCGGGGTCGTCAAGTAATGAGCGAAGCCTACAAGATCATCGACCATACCTACGACACCGTCGTCGTGGGTGCCGGCGGCTCGGGCCTGCGCGCCACCATGGGCAGCGCCGAAGCGGGTCTCAAGACCGCCTGCATCACCAAGCTGTTCCCGACCCGCAGCCACACCGTGGCGGCGCAGGGTGGCATCGCCGCCTCGCTCGGCAATAACAGCCCCGACCACTGGACTTGGCACATGTACGACACCGTCAAGGGGTCGGACTGGCTGGGCGACCAGGACGCGATCGAATATATGGTGCGCGAAGCGCCGGCGGCGGTGATCGAGCTGGAACATGCCGGCGTGCCGTTCAGCCGCAACCAGGACGGCACCATCTATCAGCGCCCCTTTGGCGGCCACATGCAGAATATGGGCGCCGGCCCGCCGGTGCAGCGCACCTGCGCCGCCGCCGACCGTACCGGCCACGCCATGCTGCACGCTCTGTATCAGCAGAGCCTGAAGTATGACGCCGACTTCTACATCGAATATTTCGCCATCGACCTGATCATGGAAGATGGCCCGAACGGCAAGGAATGCCGCGGCCTCATCGCCATCTGCATGGAAGATGGCAGTATCCACCGCTTCCGCAGCCATGCCGTTGTGCTGGCGACCGGTGGCTATGGCCGCGCCTATTTCTCGGCCACTTCGGCCCATAGCTGCACCGGCGACGGCGGCGGCATGGTGCTGCGCGCCGGCCTGCCGCTGCAGGATCTGGAGTTCGTCCAGTTCCATCCGACCGGCATCTACGGCGCGGGCGTGCTGATCACCGAAGGCGCGCGCGGCGAAGGCGGCTACCTCACCAATTCCGAAGGCGAGCGTTTCATGGAACGCTATGCCCCGTCGGCGAAGGATCTGGCGTCGCGTGACGTCGTGTCGCGCTCGATGGCGATGGAAATGCGCGAGGGCCGTGGCGTCGGCGAGCACAAGGATCATATCTTCCTGCACCTCGACCATATCGACCCCAAGGTTCTGGCCGAGCGCCTGCCGGGCATCACCGAAAGCGGCAAGATCTTTGCCGGTGTCGATCTGACCCGCCAGCCGCTGCCGGTGACCCCGACGGTCCATTACAATATGGGCGGCATCCCCTGTAACTATCATGGCCAGGTGGTGACGAAGGTCGGCGACGATCCGGAAGTCGTGGTGCCGGGCCTGTTCGCGGTCGGCGAAGCGGCCTGCGTGTCGGTCCATGGCGCGAACCGCCTTGGCTCCAACTCGCTGATCGACCTTGTCGTGTTCGGCCGCGCAACCGGCCTGTTCCTCAAGGACAATCTCAAGCCCAACACCCCGCACAAGCCGCTGCCGGCCAATGCGGCCGATCTGGCGCTGTCGCGCCTCGATCACTACCGCAACGCCAACGGCACCACCTCGACGGCGGACATCCGCATGGACATGCAGCGCACCATGCAGAAGCATGCCGCCGTGTTCCGCGACAGCGAATTGCTGGCCGATGGCGTCGTCAAGATGCAGGCGGTCAACAAGCGCTTGCAGGACGTCAAGATCGCCGACCGTTCGCTGATCTGGAACACCGACCTGATCGAGACGCTGGAACTGGACAATCTCATGAGCCAGGCCATCTGCACGATGGAAGGCGCCGAGGCCCGCAAGGAATCGCGCGGCGCCCATGCGCATGAGGATTTCCCGAACCGCGACGACGAAAACTGGATGAAGCACACCATCAGCTGGTTCGAAGGCTGGGGTGGTTCGGGCGGCAAGGTGACGCTCGATTATCGTCCGGTCCACGACTATACGATGACCGACGAGGCCGAGTATATCAAGCCGAAGGCGCGCGTATACTAAGTCTCTGGCATCATGCCGGAAATCTGAAGAGGGCGGGCCATCTGGTCCGCCCTTTTTCTTTGCCCATTGCCAGCGCGCGATCAGGCTCTAGCTTGGGTACCGATCGATCAAGGAGGTGCCGGCGATGCGGAAACCTGTTGGACGTCAGGGGATGATCCTGCTGCCCTTGCTGCTGACGGCAGCGGCCCCGCCTGAAGATGTGGGCGCGGTGCTGGCGCTGACGCGGACAACGAAAGCGACATATGCGGTCTGCACCTGGAATGTGGTGACGCCCAGCGAGGAAGTGCAGCTCAAGGAATGGGCGGCCGAATATCATCAGGGCGACCGTCACCGGGTCGAAACCCCGCGCGACCGCATCGTCGCCAATTGCGCGACCGGGGAGGCGCAGCATCTCGACGTGCGCACTGGTGAAGTGTCAACTTCGCCGTCACTCGCGGCCGCCGCCTGTGGCGTCAACGCCAACCGCAAGCTGGTCGCCAAGGAATTTCTGGGGCGGGAGACCGGCGGTCGCTATGGCCCTGTATCCCGCATCGCGGTCGCCGATGACGGCAATCTGCGCACCTATGATGTGCTCGACGATGGCGCGATCATCGCGGCGACGATCCATGACGCCAATGATGACGCGACGGAGCGCCTGACCAGCGCGGTCCTCACCTACAGCCACAGCCTGCCCGAAGCCGATATCTTCTCCACCGCTTCGCTCAGCCGCAGTGTCGTCCCCGACGGCTGCCGCAGCGGCCATGGCGGGTGAGGGGAGCGATCAGGTCATGGCAAACGGCAACAGTGCCTCATAAATCTCGATCCCCGGCTTGTCTTCCACCCGGCCACCCTGGCGCAGGATGAAGGCATGGCGGACGATCTCGGCCTGCTGCTCGATGCCATATCGGGCGAAGGGCTTGCCCGGCTCGATCGCATAATCATAACGGCAAAAGGGGTGGCGCATCAGCGGCAGCCAATATTTGCCCGACCGCTGCGCCTGCCACACATGGGTCATCTCATGGATGAACAGGCCCTGCAGGCTGAGCGGGCTGGCGCAGAAATCGTCGCAGAAGAGCCCGCCTTCGGGATGAAACCACAGGTCGCCGTCGGGCGCCATGGTCACGGCGCGCGGCTGGAACGGCCACCATTTCCGGTTGTGGACCCGCACCCGGTCATAGGCGATCGCGCCGCCGAACATCGTCCGGGCGAGCGCGGCCTCCTCAAGTGTCAGCGGGCGGCTGGTCAATGCGCCTTATGCTCTTCCGTCGCGTTGTCCGCAGCAGGCGCCGCCGGTGCGCTGCCGTCGGGCTTGCGGATCACCGCATCGACCAGCAACCGATCGCCGTTCGACATCAGGAAGGTGAGTTGCATCTTGCCCCGGCTGATCGCGGTATCGTTGACGCCCCAGATCATCAGATGCTTGCCGCCCGGCGCGAAGGCCACCGTGCCCTTGGCGGGTACGTCGACACTTTCGATCGGCTGCATCGACATCATGCCGTCCTTGCCGACGCTTTCATGCATCTCGACCTTGAGCGCATAGTCGGTCATCACCCCGCGCAACTGCACCCCGGCGTCGCCGCCATGCGCCACGAAATAGCCGGCCGAAGGCGTCTCCTTGTTGGGTGACAGCCGGACCCAGGCCTGGTCGACATAGCTGGGTGCAGGGTCGCCGCAGCCGGCAAGGGCCAGCGGCGCGGCGAGGGCAATAAGGGCAAGGGGCGCACGCATGGATCAGGGCTCCGTGACTGTCTCGTTTCCGGTCAATGCCTGACTAATCGCGCCTGATCCTTGTGCCAAGCGAAAGCGCGCCTATATCCCTTGCGCAAACCGGCCTTGCCTTGGCGCTTACGTGAGGTATTGGGCCGTCAACCGCTGAATTTATTTTGGGGTTCAAAGAGGACACAAATGGCAAAAGTTATCGGTATCGACCTTGGCACTACCAACAGCTGTATCGCTGTGATGGACGGCGGTAAGCCCAAGGTGATCGAGAATGCGGAAGGTGCGCGCACCACGCCGTCGATCGTCGCCTTCGCCAAGGATGGCGAACGTCTGATCGGCCAGCCGGCCAAGCGCCAGGCTGTCACCAATCCGGACAACACGATTTTCGCGGTGAAGCGCCTGATCGGCCGCCGCTTCGACGATCCCATGACCAAGAAGGACATGGAACTCGTCCCCTATGACATCGCGAAGGGCCCGAATGGCGACGCCTGGGTCAAGGCTGGTGGCGAGGAATATAGCCCGTCGCAGATCAGCGCCTTCATCCTGCAGAAGATGAAGGAAACCGCCGAGAGCTATCTCGGCGAAACCGTGACGCAGGCGGTCATCACCGTTCCCGCCTACTTCAACGACGCCCAGCGTCAGGCGACCAAGGACGCCGGCCAGATCGCGGGCCTGGAAGTGCTGCGCATCATCAATGAGCCGACCGCGGCCGCGCTCGCCTATGGCCTCGACAAGCAGGACGGCAAGACCATCGCCGTCTATGACCTTGGCGGCGGCACCTTCGACATCTCGATCCTGGAGATCGGCGATGGCGTGTTCGAAGTGAAGTCGACCAACGGTGACACCTTCCTGGGCGGCGAAGATTTCGATGCCAAGCTGGTGGAATATCTGGCTGCCGACTTCAAGAAGGCGGAAAGCATCGACCTCACCAAGGACAAGCTGGCCCTCCAGCGTCTGAAGGAAGCCGCTGAAAAGGCGAAGATCGAGCTGTCCTCGGCCCAGTCGACCGAAGTCAACCTGCCCTTCATCACCGCGGACCAGAATGGTCCCAAGCATCTGGTGAAGACGATCACCCGCGCCGATCTGGAGCGTCTGGTCGCCGACCTCATCAAGCGCACGATGGAGCCCTGCAAGAAGGCTCTGGCCGACGCCGGCGTGACCGCCAGCGAGATCAGTGAAGTCGTCCTCGTCGGCGGCATGACCCGCATGCCCAAGGTGCGCGAAGCCGTGAAGGAATTCTTCGGCAAGGAACCGCACACCGGCGTGAACCCGGACGAAGTCGTCGCCATGGGCGCCGCCATTCAGGCCGGCGTGCTGCAGGGTGACGTCAAGGACGTGCTGCTGCTCGACGTGACTCCGCTGTCGCTGGGCATCGAGACGCTGGGTGGCGTGTTCACCCGCATGATCGACCGCAACACCACCATCCCTGCCAAGAAGTCGCAGGTCTATTCGACCGCCGACGACAATCAGCAGGCGGTGACCATCCGCGTGTTCCAGGGCGAGCGTGAAATGGCGGCGGACAACAAGCTGCTCGGTCAGTTCGACCTGGTCGGCATCCCGCCGGCGCCGCGCGGCGTGCCGCAGATCGAAGTCACCTTCGACATCGACGCCAACGGCCTGGTTAACGTGTCCGCCAAGGACAAGGGCACCGGCAAGGAACAGCAGATCCGCATCCAGGCCTCGGGCGGCCTCAGCGATTCCGACATCGACCAGATGGTCAAGGATGCCGAGCGCTTCGCCGAAGAGGACAAGAAGCGTCGCGAGGCGGCCGAAGCCAAGAACAACGCCGAAAGCCTGGTCCACACGACCGAGGCGCAGCTGGCCGAACATGGCGACAAGGTCGACGCTTCGCTGAAGGGTGAGATCGAAGCCGCGATTGCCGAAACCAAGTCGGCGATCGAAGGCGGCGACGCCGAAGCCATGAAGGCCAAGGCGCAGGAACTCGCGACCGTCGCGATGAAGCTGGGCCAGGCGATCTACGAGAAGGAGCAGGCTGCTGCAGCCTCGCCGGAGGCCGAAGCGCCGAAGGCCGATGACGGCGTCGTCGACGCCGAATTCTCCGAAGTGGACGACAACAAGGCGTAAGCCCCATGAAACGCTCCTCGACTTCGCTTCGGGCGGACATGCTGGTTTCTGACCAGTGCATCCGTTCGGAGCGAGGCCGGGGACCGTGCGCGCCGAGGGCGAGATGACGACCGAAATCGACTATTACGAACTGCTCGAAGTAGAACGCACAGCCGACGGGGCCGCGATCAAGAGCGCCTATCGCAAGCTGGCGATGAAATATCACCCGGACAAGACCGGGGGCTGCACCGACAGCGAGGCCAAGTTCAAGGCTGTTTCCGAAGCCTATGACTGCCTGAAGGATCCGCAGAAGCGGGCGGCCTATGACCGGTTCGGTCATGCCGCGTTCAAGCAGCAGCAACAGGGCGGCGGCGGCGGCGGATTCCACGGCGGTGCCGGTGGTTTCTCCGACCTTGGCGATATTTTCGAGACGATCTTTGGCCAGGCCGGCTTTGGCGGCGGTGGTGGCGGACGCCAGCAGCAGCGCCGCGGCGCGGACCTGCGCTATGATCTCGAAATCACGCTGGACGAAGCCTATCATGGCAAGAAGACCGAGATCCAGATCGAGGTGTCGGCCGCCTGCGACAGTTGCGAAGGGTCGGGCGCCCAGCCGGGCACCGGGGTCAAGACTTGCGGCACCTGCCATGGCCATGGCCAGGTGCGGGCACAGCAGGGCTTCTTCGTGGTTGAACGCACCTGCCCCAGCTGTCATGGCGCGGGCCAGGTGATCGAAAGCCCCTGCAAATCCTGTCGCGGCGAAGGCCGGGTCGATCGGCCCAAGACGCTGTCGGTCAATATCCCGGCGGGCGTTGACGAAGGCACTCGCATTCGCCTGTCGGGCGAGGGCGAGGCCGGTGCGCGTGGCGCGCCGGCGGGCGACCTCTACATCTTCCTGCATGTGAAGCGGCACAGCATCTTCGAACGGGATGGCACCACGCTATTCTGTCGCGTGCCGGTCAGCATCACGACGGCGGCGCTGGGCGGGATGATCGAAGTGCCGGGCCTTGATGGCCAGCGGCATGAGATCAAGATTCCGAGCGGCATCCAGTCGGGCAAGCAGATCAAGCAGCGCGGCGCCGGCATGCCGGTGCTGAACGGCCGCGGTCAGGGCGACTTGGTCGTTCAGGTCGATGTCGAGACGCCGACCAAGCTGACGGCCAAGCAGCGCGAACTGCTGGAGGCCTTCCGCGAGACCGAGACCGGCGAGGAATGCCCGCAATCGAGCGGCTTCTTCGGCAAGCTCAAGGAATTGTGGGGGGACTGAGCCTCCCCACAGGGCTGGTCAGGGCGTGGCGCTGGTGCGCCGCGCCCACCAGTAGAAGGGCAGGCCACCCGCCATCAGCAGGAAGCTGGCGCCGCTGGGAATGAGACCCGCGCCCCATAAAGTCCAGCAGGCATAGGCGAGGCCAATCGCCGCCGCCGGAACTGCAATCCGCAGCCGCAGCGCGGCCAGCGCACAACCCACATAGAGCCACAGCGTAGCCGATGTCGCGAGCAGCGCCATGGCGGTGAACAAGGCCACCAGCCCCTGCAGGCTGTTGGCCACCAGTAGCAGGCTGGCAAGGATGCTCGACAGGATCAGTCCGCGCACCGGCGTGCCGCGCGCATCCGTGCCCGCCAGCCAGGCCGGTAGTTCGCCCGCGCGCGCCATCGCCAGCGGCACTTCGCCTTGCAGCAAGGTCCAGCCATTGAGCGCGCCAAGGCAACTGATGACGACGAAGGTCGCGATCAGGCTGGCGGGGCCGGCCGACCAATAATGGGTGACATAGGCGCCGAAGGGCGACCCGGTCTGGCTTTCCGCGCCGGGCAGGGTGAGGGCGATGCCGGAACAGACGAACAGATAGAGTAGGCCGGTGACCGCCGTGCCTATCATCGTCGCGCGCGGCACGGTGCGAGCGGGATCCTTGACCTTGTCGGCCGCGACCGAGGCAGATTCGAAACCGAGCAGGGCCCACAGCGTCAGTGCCGCCGCTGCCGTGATGCCGCTGCCGGTAAAGCCCTGGGCCGGGAAGGGCACGATTTCCGCCGTGCCGCGCCCGATCGTCAGCGCCAGCAGCACCAGCACGACCAGGATCGGCACGACCTTGATGATCGTCGTTACCAGTTGCGCCGTGCCGGCGGCATGGGCGCCGCGCAGGTTGATCGCGGTGGTCAGCCAGATGAAGCCGATCGAACAGAGCGCGCCCATGCCCGGCCGGTTCAGCACCGGCAGCAGGCTGGACAGGTTGGCGGTGGCCGCGACCGCGATCGTCACATTGGTGATGATGATCGACAGCCAGTAGATCCAGCCGATCGCGAAGCCGGCCAACGGGTCATAGGCGCGCGCGCTCATCTGCGCGGCATTGGCATCGGGCATGGCGACGGTCAGCCGGGCGATCACGAAGGCCAGGATCAAGGAGCCGGCGATGGTGAACACCCAGGCGGCGACCGCATCCCAGCCGAAGGGGGCGAGCGCAGCGGGCAGCAGGAACACGCCCGATCCGATCATGTTGCCCATGACCAGCGCGATGCAGGCGGCCAGCCCCAGCGTCCGCACCGGGCGGTGGGGGATCACATCCTGTGCCGGCGGCGGGCTGTTCATCGCCCCTGTCTATCGGTGAAAAGGGTGCAGGGCCAGAGCGGATCGTTGCGCCTTCGTTCGGACTTGCATGGCGGCGCGCTTCGGGTGATCCTTGGCCAAGGACAGAGCAGGAGAGGCGGGACATGCGACCGATCGCAACAGGCGCGCTGATGCTTCTGTCCTCGTCGCTCGTCGCGGCCGATGCGGACGATCCGATCGTCGTCACCGCCGCCAAGTTGCGCAAGGTGGGCATCGACTATGATGTGCGCGGCCGCGACCTTGTCCGCTGCACGATCACGCGCAGCAGCGGCGAGGATCGGGTCGATCAGGCGATGTGTGAATTCGTGCGCCAGTGCGTGGCCGATGGCCATGGCCGACGGCGCGAGGCGCAGGCCTGCGTCAGCGACCGGATCGCGGCGCTGGTCGATGCGGATATGGAAGCGGAGGATGTGGTCCTCGTTCGTCCCGCTGCGCTGGAACAGGCGCGGCAACCGGTCGCTTCGGTCGCGCTGCCCGGTCCGCAGATCAGCCTGCCGCCGGTCGAACGGAATGCGGATATTCTTGTGACCGGATCGCGCTACCGGATCAGGCCGGGCCTGTGGGAGATCGATAAGGGCCGGATGTTCACCCAGATGGTAGGGTGGAAGGTGATCGGCGCCCGCCCGCAGAGCAGCCCGGCGCCGGCGCCGCCGGGCTATCGCTATCAGCTATGCCTCAGCCGCAGCGATGCGGAGACGTTGCAGCAATTTGTCGATGATCATTTCGAGCGCGAGGGGCTCAAGGGCTGCATGCTGGCACGCATGGAGGTGGAGGAGGGGCGGCTGAGTGTCACCCGCTCCTGTCCGTCGCGTTATGGCAGCACCGACATGCGCCTGAGCGCGATATTGTCCGCCGAGACAATCCAGGGGGTGATGCTCGCAACGATCGAAATGGAGCGGGTTCGCGGCGAGACACGCTATCTCCTCAACGGCCGCCGCATCGGCGAATGCCCGCCCTCCCGGCCCGAAGGCACGGCAGGGCGGGATTAAGCCTGCTTAGGCCGCCAGGAACATGTCCGGGTCGAGCGCCATCAGCGTGTCGGCGCCACCCTCGATCTTGCGGCGGAGCGAACCGGCGTCGGGCATGATGCGTTCGGCAAAGAAGCGCGCGGTGACCAGCTTGGCTTCCAGGAAGCCGGCATCGCCCTCGCCCGCGTCGAGCAGGCCGGTGGCGGCCTTCGCCATGCGCAGCCACATCAGGCCGGTGGCGACGATGCCCAGGATGTGCATGTAATGATGCGCGCCGGCCCCGGCATTGTCGGGGTTCTTCATCGCGTTCTGCATCAGCCACATGGTCGCCGCTTCGAGCTGGCCCTTGGCCTTTTCGAGTGCATCGGCGAAGCTCGCCAGCTTCTCGTTGGTCTTGGCCTCGGCGATTTCGGTGGCCAGGATCTTGAGGAAGGCCTGGAGCGCGCGGCCGCCATTCATCGGCAGCTTGCGGCCGACCAGGTCCATCGCCTGCACGCCATTGGTGCCTTCGTAGATCTGGGCGATGCGGGCGTCGCGGACATACTGCTCGACGCCATTTTCCCAGATATAGCCATGGCCGCCGAACACCTGCTGGCTCGACACCGCAACGTCGAAGCCCTTGTCGGTGCCATAGCCCTTGATCACCGGGGTCAGCAGTTGCAGCAGATCGTCGGCCGCCTGACGCTCTTCCTCGGTCGCGGCGCTGTGCGACAGGTCATGCTGCAATGCGCCCCACAGGATCAGCGCGCGCAGGCCCTCGGTCAGCGCCTTGCCTTCCATCAGCATGCGGCGGACATCGGGATGGACGAACAGCGTGTCGGCCTTTTCCTCCGGCTCCTTGGGGCCGGTGAGCGCGCGGCCCTGGCGACGGTCCTTGGCATAATGGACGGCGTTCTGGAACGCGATCTCGCCCTGGCCCAGGCCCTGCAGGCCGACGCCTAGGCGCGCGGCGTTCATCATGATGAACATGGCGGCCAGGCCCTTATTCTCCTCGCCGACCAGCCAGCCCTTGGCGCCGTCATAGTTCATGACGCAGGTGGCGTTGCCGTGGATGCCCATCTTATGTTCGAGCGAACCGCAGGACACGGCGTTGCGGTCGCCCAGCGAGCCGTCCTCGTTGACGATGAACTTGGGCACGACGAATAGCGAGATGCCCTTGCTGCTGTCGGGCGCACCCGGCGTCTTGGCGAGGACGAGGTGGATGATATTCTCCGCCAGGTCATGTTCGCCGGCCGAGATGAAGATCTTGGTGCCGCTGATCGCGAAGCTGCCATCGCCGTTCGGCACGGCCTTGGTCTTGATGAGGCCGAGGTCGGTGCCGGAATGCGGCTCGGTCAGGTTCATCGTGCCGGTCCAGACGCCCGACACCATGTTGGGCAGATAGGTAGCCTTCTGTTCGTCGCTGCCCTTGGCGATCAGCGCGGCGATCGCGCCGGCGGTCAGGCCATGATACATTTCGAACGCCTGGTTGGCCGACAGCACATATTCGGTGACGGCGGTGGCGACGACATTGGGCAGGCCCTGGCCGCCAAATTCGGTCGGCGCGTGCAGCGTGGTCCAGCCGCCCTCGACAAACTGGTCATAGGCCGCCTTGAAGCCGGTCGGCGTGGTGACGCTGCCGTCGGCATGACGGGTGCAGCCTTCCTTGTCGCCCACGGCATTGATCGGGAACAGCACTTCCGACGCGATCTTGCCGCCTTCGGTCAGGATCGCCTCGACCAAATCGGGGGTCGCATTCTCGAAACCGGGCAGATTGGCGTAGCGATCCAGCCCGACGACATGGTCGAGCACGAAGCGGGTGTCGCGGACAGGGGCGTTATAGCTGGGCATGAATCTTCTCCAGGCGTTTTTGTTCTGCTGCGGGGGAGCCGACGATGCGGCTCCGGCTTATTTCTCGATCGTTCCGATGAAGCTCGCCAGTTCGGCGATGGCGGCATCGATATCGTCCTTCTGGCGGGTCAGAAGGTCGATGCGCGCGCGGCACTTGTCGATCGTCACGCGGCGCTGTTCCTCATGACCTTCGTCGGCGTCATAGAGGTCGATCATCTCGCGAATATCGTTGAGGCTGAAGCCCACGCGCTTGCCGCGCAGGATCCACGCCAGACGCGCCCGGTCGCGGCGCGAATAGACGCGGGCTAGGCCCTGGCGCTCCGGCGCGATCAGCCCTTCATCCTCATAGAAGCGCAGGGCACGGGCGGTGACGCCGAATTCCTCGCTGAGGTCGGTGATGCTGTAGCTCTGCTGGTCACGGTCATCGGGAAGCTCGATGCCGGCAATGCTGGTGCGCGTGTTCATGAGCAAAGACTATGACGGCTTTACGTTTACGTCAAGGTTAGAAGATGCGCAGGACGATCGGCCGTGCCACGGCCTCGGGGAATAGCATTTCGGGCGATTTGCGACTATGGGCGGCGCCATGATCCGTCTTTCCGGTTTGAAATTGCCCCTCGACCATCCGGCCGAGGCGATGCCCGTCGCCATCTGCGAACGCCTGGGGCTGGAGCCGCAGCAACTGCTTGGCCACAGCGTCGTGCGGCGCGGCAATGATGCGCGCCGCCGCAGCGCGATCCAGCTGGTCTACACGCTCGATATTGAGGTAGCCGACGAGGCCGCGGTGCTGGAGCGCTTTGCCAAGGACCATGATGTCCGGCCGACGCCCGACACCAGCTACAAGTTCGTCGCCCATGTGCCCGACGGCTGGCAGGGCAAGCGCCCGGTGGTGATCGGCGCCGGGCCGTGCGGCCTGTTCGCCGGCCTGATCCTGGCGCAGATGGGATTCAAGCCGATCATCCTGGATCGCGGCAAGGTGGTGCGCGAGCGGACCAAGGACACTTGGGGCCTGTGGCGCCGGGCCGAACTCAATCCCGATTCCAACGTCCAGTTCGGCGAAGGCGGCGCCGGCACCTTCTCCGACGGCAAGCTCTATTGCCGGGTGAAGGATCCCCGCTTCCTGGGTCGCAAGGTGTTGGAGGAGTTTGTCGCCGCCGGCGCACCTGACGATATCTTGTGGGAGGCGCACCCCCATATCGGCACCTTCCGCCTGGTCTCGATGGTCGAAGCCATGCGCAAGCAGATCGAGTCGCTGGGCGGCGAATATCGCTGGCAGCACCGCGTCGATGACCTGGTGCTGGAACGGCAGGGCGACGGCACGCAGAAGTTGCGCGGGCTGGTGCTGCACGACGGCAGCGTGATCGAGGCCGATCATGTCGTGATGGCGGTGGGCCACAGTGCCCGCCCGACCTTCGAGATGTTGCACGGCAAGGGCGTGCATATAGAACCCAAGCCCTTCTCGATCGGCGTGCGGATCGAGCATCCGCAAAGCTGGGTCGACAAGGCGCGCTATGGCAATTGCGCTGGCCATCCCGACCTGGGCGCGGCCGCCTATAGCCTCGCCCATCATTGCGCCAATGGCCGCACCGTCTACAGCTTCTGCATGTGTCCGGGTGGCCGGGTGGTCGCTGCGACCTCCGAAGAAGGGCGCGTCGTCACCAATGGCATGAGCCAGTATAGCCGCGCCGAGTTCAACGCCAATTCGGGGCTGGTCGTCGGCATCGATCCGGCGCGCGATTTCCCCGAGGGGCCATTGGCCGGGATCGAACTGCAGCGCCATTGGGAAAGCCTGGCCTATGTCGCGGGTGGTTCTTCCTATTGGGCGCCGGGGCAGACGGTCGGCGACTTCCTCGCGCGTCGGCCTTCGACCCAGCTGGGATCGGTCGTGCCCTCCTACAAGCCGGGGGTCACGCCGACCGACCTGTCGCTCTGCCTGCCCGACTATGTGATCGAGGCGTTTCATGAGGCGCTGCCCGCCTTTGGTCGCCAGATCGCCCGCTATGATGATCCCGACGCGGTGATGACCGGCGTGGAGACCCGCACTTCCTCGCCGATCCGCATCACGCGCGGCAAGGATTTTCAGAGCCTCAACGTTGCCGGCCTCTACCCGGCGGGCGAGGGCGCGGGCTATGCCGGGGGTATCCTCTCGGCGGCGATCGACGGCATCAAGGTGGCCGAGGCGGTGGCGGTTCAGATGGTGGCGGCGTGACCGAAATCCTGTCGAGCCGCGCCCTGTATGAAGGCTGGCTCAACCTGCGGCTGGTGCGGCTGCGGATGGACGACGGCGTGGAATGCGACCGCCATGTGGTGGAGATGCGCCGTGCCGTTGCGGTGCTGCCTTATGATCCGGAACGGCGAGTTGCGCTGGTCGTCTCGATGCCGCGTACGCCGGTGATGCTCGCGGGCCTGCCCGACATGCTGGAGGCGATCGCCGGCATATTGGAGGATGAACCGGCCGATTGCGCCCGGCGCGAAGCGCTGGAGGAAGCGGGCGTGGCGCTCGACATATTGGAGCCGGTCGGCCAGATCTGGAGCATTCCCAGCGTCGTCACCGAGAAGATCGATTATTTCCTGGCACCCTATTACGCGGGGGACCGTGTCGCCGATGGCGGTGGCCTGGTCGAGGAGCAGGAGAATATCCTGGTCCATGAACTGCCGCTCGCCGACCTGTGGCGCCGGTTCGAGACGCAGCAATTGCAGGATGGCAAGCTGGTGATCCTGCTGCTGACGCTGCGCGCGCGCCACCCGGCCCTGTTCGAGCCATTGTCCGAAAACTGAAGCCATTTCGTAACGACCCTGTCGCCGGATCGACCAACCGGCGTCATCGCACCGTCAATCCAGCGTAACGGGCGCGCGTTATTGCGGCGCCATGCTGAACCCGATCGACCGTTGCATGCGCATCTCCCCGGCCGACAAGGCCCGGCTGCGCCTCCTGTTCTTGGCCAAGCATGCCTGCAAGGGCGGCGGCGCCGACAGCGTGGATGGCAATCATGCCGTCTATCATCATGAGATGCGATCGACGCTGGAGGCGATCGGCCTCCATGTCGCGGTCGCCGACAGCTATGATGCGCTGTTCGACAGGCCGGATGTCGACTTCGTCGTCACCCTGCTCAATCGCGGCGGATTCCAGAATAGCGAGATGCTGGCGCCGCTCCTGCTGTCCTGGCGCGGCGTGCCCTTCCTGGGTGCAAGCCCGATCGTCCGTGGCGTGTCCGACGACAAATATCTCTCCAAGCTGATCGCTCGCGCCCATGGCGTGCCGACCATGCCGGCGCGTATCCTGCGTCGGGGTGCCATGCCGGCCGGCCCGGAATTCCAGGCGGAACGGCTGGTGGTGAAGCCCAACGCGTCCTCGGCCTCCTGGGGCCTCGCGATGGTCGACAACTGGACGGAGGCCCATGCCCATGCCGATCATCTCCATGGCCTGGGCCATGACGTGCTGGTCGAGGCCTGGGCGCCCTTGCTCGACGTGGCCGTGCCGGTCGTCGGCGGCAGCGGCGGCCAGCCCTGGATTCTCCCGCCGATGATGTATGTGCCGGCCGATCCGCATCGCGAGCGCAGCTATGAGGAAAAGCGCGGCCTGATCGATGCGGGCGATGATCCGCTGATCCTGGTCGAGGACCATGACCTGCGGACGCGGCTGGAGGATATGACCCGCCGCCTGCTGCCCGAACTCTGGCCGTTCGACTATGGCCGGTTCGAGTATCGCTACGATCCGGCGTCGGGCGAGCTGCTGTTCATGGAAGTGAACCTGTCCTGCAATCTCTGGTCGAAAAAGACGATCTCGCGCTCTGCCGCGTCGATCGGCGTCGATCATCAGAGCCTGGTCGAAACCATCGTCGCGCACAGCCTGGCCCGCCATGGCCTGCTGACCGGAATGCCGGTGCTGGAGGCCGCCTGATGCCCGGCACGGCAACGGCGCTGGTGCTCGCCGGCAAGCGCGACGGCGCGACCGATCCGCTCGCACAGGCGGCGGGCGTCACCCATAAATGCCTGGTCCCGGTGGTCGGCCAGCCGATGTTGGTCCATGTGATCGAGGCGCTGGCGGCCAGTCCGCGCATTGGCGAGATCCGCGTCGCGATCGAGGATGTGGCGGTGCTCGACACCCTGCCGCAGCTGCGGGGGCTACGGAACACCGGGCGGCTGGTCGCGATTCCGGCCCGGCCCAATCTGGTTGATTCCGTGCTGGCGGCGACCGATGGCGCCCGCTTCCCGTTGCTCATCACCACCGCCGATAATGTGCTGCTGACGCCCGATGCCCTGGCCGAAATGCTGGACGGCTGCGCGGCGCAGGGTGCGAACGCCGCCGTCGCCTTCACCCGGCGCGCGTCGGTGCTGGCGGCGCATCCGCAGGGGCAACGCAAATTCTATCGCTTCGCCGACGACGAATTTTCCAACTGCAACACCTATTGGCTGAAGGATGCAAAGGCGCTGGCGGCGGCCGAGACCTTCCGCTCGGGCGGGCAATTCGTGAAGCATCCGATGCGCATCATCGGCGCCTTCGGCCTGCTCAACCTGATCCGTTTCCGCTTCGGCATCGGCACGCTGGGTCAGGCTTTCGCGCGTTTCTCCCGCCGCTTTCGCATGGTGATCGCGCCGGTGATCCTGAGCGACGGCGCGGTCGCGATCGACGTCGACAATGCGCGCAGCCATGGCGTGGCAAGCGAATTGCTGGAGCGGCGGCTGGCGCGGGTCGAGGCGGCCTGACCCTTGTTCACGCTGCGTGCGCTGCCCCCGGCCGACGGCAATGTCCTGCTGGCGGCCTATCATGACGGGTTGCGTCGACATTGGCCGGTGGGTCGCCGAACGGTTGCGCGGCTGATCGCGGCGAGCGGGCGCAGCGGCTGGGCGGCGTCGGAACGGCGCCTGTTGTGCGAGACGGTGCGGGCGCAGGGGCTCAGCATGCGCGATCGCAAGGGGCTGCATCGGTTGCTCAATCCCGGTGCCTTCCCGGCCGAGGCCAATCCGCTCAAGAATAAGCAGCTTTTCGCCCGCCATGCCGTCGCTGCCGGCTTGCCGCTGCCCGACAGCTTCGCGCTGGAGACGAGTGATATCGCCAGCTGGCTGCATGGCCAGAGCGTCATCATCGCCAAGCCCAGTTATGGCTCCAAGGGGCAGGGCGTGGTGCGCTTCGAGAAGAAGGGTGGACGCTGGGAAGGGGGTGAAGGGCCGATCGCCGACGACGCGCTGCGCGCGCGCCTGCTGGCGCTGTGGGCGGCCGGCGGGGTGATCCAGCGTTGCCTGGCCACCCATGAAGCGCTGGCGGACATGTCGCCGGGCGCGCTGCCGACCTTGCGGGTCGTTACCTGTTTGGACGAGGTCGGCACGCCCGAGGCCTGCGCGCTGGCGCTGCGCCTGTCCGCCGGTGGTGGCCGACCCGTGGATAATTTCAATGCCGGCAATCTGGTGCTGTCGGTCGACGGCAACGGGTGTTGCGGCCCCGTTTGGCAGGCGGGGCCGGACGGCGCGCCGATCCGCTGCGACCGGCATCCGCTGACCGGTGCGCCCATCAGCGGCCGGCCGGTGCCCGATCTCGATGCCGCCGTGGCGCTCGCGCTGCGCGCGCATCTCGCTTTCCGATCGGGCTTTACCGTGATCGGCTGGGATATTGGCCTGACGCCGGACGGCCCGATGCTGGTCGAAGGCAACTGGAACCCCGGCACCGACATCATGCAACTGGTGAGCGGCCGGGGGCTGGCCGACAGCCGGCTGGGCGCGCTTTACTGCCATCATCTGCGCCATCTGCCGCCGCAGCGCTGGCAGGCGGCCGGCGCGATCGAGCGCGACCCGCGCCGGGCGTGATCATCCTCTATGTCCATGCGCTGGCCGCGACCGGCGTGGTGCGCAATGTCCGTATCCTGGCCGCCGAACTGGCGGCGCGCGGGCTGGATGTCGAACTGGTGACGGCGCTGCCGGGCGGCGAGGGCGTGACCGGCGTGCCGCATCATGCGCTGCTGGCCGGGCCAAACCCGTCGCGCCCGCGCGAAAAGCTGCAGGCGATCGCGGCGCTGCGGCGGCATCTGCGATCGCGGGGGCGGGCGACGCTGATTTCGGCGGGCAATCATGGCCATGGCACCGCCTGGGCGGCGAGCCAGGGGCTGCGCGACGTGCGGCGCATCTATCGCATCAGCAACGACATCATGCGCAATGCGGCGGGGGCGCCCTCGGGCGGGCTTGGACGCCTTGGTCGCACCGCGATGGCGCGGCTGCTGGCGCGCGATGCCGATCATCTGGTGCTGGTGTCGCCGACCCTGGCGGATACGCCTGCCTTTGCCGGCGCGGCGCGGGCGGGCAAGGTGGCGGTGATCCCCAATGGCATCGATGCCGATGCCGCCCGCTTCCTGGCGGACGGGCCGGTGCCGCATCGCTGGATGGGGCGCTCGCCGCCGGTGATCCTGGCGATCGGCCGGCTGGCGCCGCAGAAGAATTTCGCCACCTTGCTCGCGGCCTTTGCGCTGCTGCGGCGGCAAAGGCCGGCGCGCCTCATCATCCTGGGCGAAAGCCGCGACCGCGCCTGCGACAGCCTGCGCGCGCAGGCGAAGGCGCTCGGTATAGCTGATGATCTCGACCTGCCCGGCACGGTCGACAATGTCTTCCCCTGGCTCGCCCATGCCGATGCCTTTGTCCTGCCCAGCTGGTGGGAAGGATCGCCCAATGTGTTGCTGGAGGCGATGGCCGTGGATGTGCCGATCGTCGCGTCCCGCAGCGCCGGCAACGCCGTCGACCTGCTGGATCATGGACGCTGCGGTCTACTGGTCGACCCGGCCGATGCGGCGGCGATGGCCGATGCGCTGGCACGGCAACTGGACCTCGCCACCGCGATCCGCCCCGGCGACCGGATCGACCATTTCGGTCTGGAGGCGCTGTCCGATGCCTGGGTGCGGCTGCTGCGCTAGGCGTTACGGAATTGCCTTGGCGTCTGCCCGGTCCAGCGCTTGAAGGCGCGGCCGAAGCTGGTCTGTTCAGCATAGCCCAGCCGCTCCGCCGTGGCGCTCGGCATTCCTCACCGGCCGGCCGCACCAATGGACGTGCTTACAGGTCGCCGAAAATTGGGCCAGCGCGGGCTGCTCAGCCATCCATAGCGCTGGCCTATGGCCTACCTGAAAATCGCTATTTGACCCTTTGGCCGCTCCATGCCAGCCCTCGGCCCAGACAGGGGAGAGGCATGCGGACACAGATCGATCGGCGCGGATTCATCGCAGCGGGCGCCAGCCTGATGATCGGCACGGCCGCCCGATCCGCGCTGCCGGTGATCCGGCAGGCGCCCAAGGCGCGCATCATCATCGACAATGATTTCGCCGGCGATCCCGACGGCCTGATCGCGCTCGCGCATCAACTGGCGACGAAGGCGGCCCGGCCAGTGCTGGTCACGACATCGGCGCTCGACGCGAAGCTGGCGGCACTGGGCGGACAGCCGGCCGGCGCAACCGCCGCGGCGGGCAAACAGGCGGCGATCGACCTGATGAAGATCATGGGGCTGACGAATCTCTGTCCGGTGATCGCAGGCAGCGAGCGCTTCGGCGTCGCCGGGGCACAGGCGTCGGCGGCGGCACGGGCGATCGTGGCGGAGGCGATGCGGGACGATCCGCTGCCGCTCTTCTTCACCTGCGGCGGGCCGCTCACCAATCTCGCCCAGGCGCTGCAACTGGAGCCGGCGATCGCCGATCGCATGACACTGGTCTGGATCGGCGGCGCCGATTATCCGCAGGGCGGCAGCGAATATAATCTGTCCACCGATCTGGAAGCCGCGCGTGCCGTGATCGAGCGGAGCCGCATGCCGATCTGGCAAATTCCCGCCGGTGCCTATCGCCAGCTACAGATGTCGGTGGCGGAAATGACGGCGACCTTGCGGCCGATGTCGGCGACGGCGAACTGGCTCTATGGCCGCTATGCCGATCTGCCGCCCTTCGTCCAGCTGGGCGGCGCCATCACCCTGGGCGACAGTCCGATGGTATTGCTGACGTCCGTGTCTTCGGAGAGCAGTGCCTCGTCGATCATCGCCGGCCGGCGTCTGCTGGATGATTCCCGCTATGGCGCTGAAATCCCCGGGCGCTCGATCCGGCTTTTCACCCAGCTCGATCCGCGGCTGGCACTGGCCGATTTCCTGGCCCTGATGCGGCCGCGGGCAGGCTAGCGGGCGATCTCGATCCGATCGTCCACAACCCGCACCTCGTAGACATTCATCGGCGCCTTGGCCGGCGGGGTCATCGCGTGGCCGGTTTCCAGATATAGGTGTGCATGCGGTCCATCTGGGCCTATCGGTCCTTGTTGTGCAGAAGGGACATCAATTTGGCGGCGCATCGACCGCTCGGGCGCGGTGGATGGCGGCTGGTCGACCACCCGGATGATCAACAGCCGCTTTGCCGGCTGAGATCGTCGCGCAGCGCGCGCTCGTCCCGGTCCAGCGCGTCGAGCGTCGCCAGCGCCATGGCGCGATAGGCCGGCAGCAGCTCGGGTGCGTGCGAGGTCAGCGCTGCCAGATGATTGCCGATCGTCTGTCGGTCGCCGCGCAGCAGCGGGCCGGACAGGGCATCGATCCCGCGATCCAGGCTGTTGTCGAGCGCGGCCCGGACCAGTGGCGCCAGCAGCGCGCCGGGCTCCGCCACGCCGGCTGTCACCAGCGCATCGGAGGCCCCGGCGATCAGCGTGACCAGATGATTGGCCGCATGGCAGAGGGCGGCATGATAGAGGGCACGATGTTCTTCCGCGACCTCGACCGCCACGCCGCCTAGCAGCGCGACCAGCCTGCGCGCCGCCGCGATAGAAGGCGCGTCGGCCCCGGTGATGGCGAAGCGGGCGCCGTGCATCCGCGCGACTTCGGCGGCCGGATCGCCGGTGAAGGTCATGGCGGGATGGACGGCGGCGGTGGTCGCGCCCTGTGCCCGGAGCGGATCGAGCAGCGCCGCGCCGCTGCGCCCGCTGACATGGCAGATGGTGGCGGACAGGGGCATGGTAGCCAGGTCCGCGATCACCGCCGGCAGGGCGTCGTCCGCCACCGCCAGCAGTATCAGGTCGCAGCCGGATGACAGCGAAGGTGACAGGGCAACGGCCTGCGCACGGCCAATCGCCTCGACCGCAGCGGCGGCATGATCCGGATTGCGACCCTGCACCAGGATCGGCGCGGCGCTGTGCGGGGCCAGCGCCAGACCCAGCGCGCGCGCGACCCGGCCGGTGCCGATGAGGCCGATCTGGCGATAGGCGGGATGCTCGGTCATGGCGCGCCTATATCCCGGCCGGTGCGGCTACTCTAGCCCGGATTGGTGGCGGTCACGATCCAGGCGGCGCCGTCGATCAGGATCGCCGTCTCGCCAGGCCGCGCGGCGAAGGCGCTGCGCACGGCCTGGGCTGCGCGATCCCGTATATCGGCAGGCTGATCGGCGAGCGCGCGGGAGAGCGGGCCGACCTCGAACGCCATGGCGAGGGCATCGTCCAGCGCCGTCTCGCGATCGGCGCCCTGGCCGAAGGGGATGACGCCATCGACCGCAGTGAGGTCGATGGCGGCAAAGCCGGCGTCGGTCAGGATGCGCGTTACCCGTGCCTGATCGCCAAAGGAGAAGGGGCCGGGTGCTTCGGGATCGGGCGGCGCCAGCGGCGGCACGATGTCGCGGATCGCGCCCATCGGCAGGCGCACCCAGTCATTGTCCGCCGCCGCGCGCCAGCAGACGAAGGCGATCCGCCCGCCCGGCCGCAGCCAGCGCCGCATATGCGCGAAACTGGCCACGGGATCGTCGAAGAACATCACGCCGAAGCGCGAGAAGAGCAGGTTGAAGCCGTGGGTGTTCAATGTCGCGCTGCCGGCATCGGCCAGCGCGTAGCGGATCGGCAGGTCGGCGGGCTGCTGCGATTGGGCAAGCGCGATCAGCGGCCCGGAAATGTCGAGGCCCAGCACCTCGCCGGTCGCGCCGACCTGGCGGGCAAGGGCGATGCTGCTGGTGCCCGCGCCGCATCCCACGTCCAGCGCGCGCTCGCCCGGCCGGACCGCCGCCGCCGCGATCGCCGCATCGCCAAAGGGCGCGAGCATGGCGTCGAGCCGCTGCCGGTGCGTGACCCAGCGTTCACCGCTCGATCCATTCCAGTCCGACACCTGATAGACATTGGGCTGCGCCATCTTCTTTCCTTTTTGCGAATCGTTCGCAAAATTCTAATGGCTGGCGATGAACTTGCAAGAGCGGCTGATTACCAAATGACGCGACGGGCGATCAGGTCGTCAATTTCGCTGTCACGCAATCCCAATATCTCGCCATAGACCAGATGGTTATGCTCGCCGAGCAACGGCGCGCCACGGGTGATGCTGGCCTCGCTGGCCATCGATCCGTTGCACGCGGCGGGATTGAGGCGCATGATGCGGGCTCAGGCGCTTTCCGACTGAGCCGTATCCGCAGCGGCGCGCACCATCGTGCGCAGGTCCAGCATGGCCTGTGCGCCGGCTCTGGCGGCTTCGGCCGGCGTCAGGCCGAAACAGGTCTTGCGATGGCCCGATATGACGCCGGAAAAGAGCGCGGGCTCCAGCGGCGCGACATCGCGGCCCAGGATCGCGCGGAGCAGGCCGCCACTGGTACGGCCGCGCCGATAGCGCAACTGGGGCGCGAAATCGCGCAGGTCGCCGTCGCGTGCGGCGGCCAGCATCAGTTCGTCGATCGCCGGCAGGATACGGTCGTTGCGGGGCGGGGGGGTGGAATAGCGCGCGAGCAACTGCTCGTCGGTCAATGTCACTGCCTCGGGCACGGCGCCGCCACCCGATTCCACCGCCTTGCGATAGATCATTTCGAACGCCGCGCGGACCAGTTCGGCGCTGGACCGGAAATTATAGGAAACGACGCCCAGCGTCAGGCCCGCCCGCGTGGCGACGGCGCGATGGGTCAGGGCCGCCATGCCCTCCTGCGCCAGCACATCGGCAGCCGCCTCGGCAATCTGTTCCATCGTGCCGCTGCTGATCGTCTGTTCGGGCAGGGCAAGGTCGGCCTGTTCGCGAGCGAACTGACGCCAATGGCCGGCGCGCACCGGGCGACCGCACAGCCAGTCGCTCCAGCCGGCGCACATGTCGTCCAGCGCGGCGCGGTCGACCGGTCGGCGCCAGCGCATCAGGTGCAGCGTGGCCTCACCGTCGAACAGATAGGCGGTGAAGGTGCCCCGGCCCGGATGGCCGCAGCGCACGCAGACCTCTTCCCAGAAATTGCGCCACATGGTCGTCCAGCGTTGAGTGATCGGGCCATAGCGATCCTCCCGCGCGGCGATCAGCTGGCATTCGCGCCAGGCAAAGGCCAGCCGGCGCTGTTCCTCGCACCATTGGTCGATCAGCGCGGCGAGCAGGGGCGCAAAGGCGTCACGCGACAGGGGCACGCCCCCCTCCAGTTCCGCCAGCCGCGCCGCGCACCAGCGTTCCGACTCGCGCTGGGCCTGCTCGTGGCTGGATAGAAACAACTGTTCCAGTGATCCGAAGTGATGATAGATTCCGGATACGGGGGTCTGGGCCAGGCGGCTGATCGCGCGGGCCGATGTGTCGCTCGCGCCATCACGTTCCCATAGGTCGAGGACGGCCTCGATAAGCCGCGCCATCGCGCCGATTTCCGATGTTTTTTCCGAATGTGCCGCCGTCGCCATAACGTCCTCTATGCCATATCCCGCCGAACTGGCAAAGGCTGCGTCAGGGCGATATCCGTGTCTCGCCGCTGTCATATTGCCGCTGTTCCTGTCATCAAACTGAGATACATATGTAACTGCGGCTGCATACATACGTTCTAACTGCCCCTCCGAATTCAACATCATTCGGGGGATACGCATCATGAAATGTTCGTCTGTCCTGCGCCGTCGCGCACTCATTCTGGCCGGCACCATGCTGATGGGGGCGGGCTTCGTGGCTCAGGCCCATGCGGAGGACGCGCCGCTTGACGAAGGGGATGCCGGCCTTGGTTCGATTGTCGTCACCGCACAGAAGACCGAGACCAATCTGCAGAAGACGCCGATCGCCATTTCGGTGCTGGGCAGCGATGATCTCAAGGCGCGCAGTGTGGTGAGCCTGAAGGATCTGGGCGACGGTGCGGTGCCATCGCTGCGCATCGCCCCCTTCGCCTCGCGCAATTCGGCGCTGACCGTCGGCATCCGCGGCATCGTACCGTTCGACGCCAACCAGCCCAGCCGCGACGCCGGTGTCGGCATCTATATTGACGGCGTCTATCTCGGCCGGTCGCAGGGGCTGGGCACGGCTTTGTTCGACGTCGAACGGATCGAGGTGCTGAAGGGGTCGCAGGGCACGTTGTTCGGCCGCAACTCGACCGGTGGCGCGCTCAGCATCGTCAGCAGGAAGCCGAGCGGCGAGTTTCACCTCAGCCAGACGATGGGCGTCATGAATTATGACGGCTACAAGGTCGAAACCCATCTCGACCTGCCGAGCTTCGCCAATTTCAGCGTCAAGCTGGACGCGCTCGTCACCAAGCGCGGCGGCACCACCGACAATCCGATGGCGGGCGAGGAGGATTATAACCAGCTCGACCAGCGCGGCATGCACGGCGCGATCCTATGGGAACCGAGCAGCCGCTTCTCCGCCCAATATGATTTCGACACCTCCTACGACGCCAGCACGCCCTATTATTTCCAGATGCTGGGCAAGTCGGATCGTCTGCCGGTCGCGGACATGGTCGAGGTCCAGCCCGATCGGGCCAGGACCGCGGACATCGGCGTGCCGATCCAGAAGAGCATCGGCAAGACCCATGGCCATGCGCTGCATATGGACTGGCAGGTCGCCGATGGCATCAACCTGCGCTCCATCACCTCCTATCGTGAGCTGAGCCAGAGCCAATATGACAATGGCGGTGCGCATCAGGGCGCCTTTGCGCCCTATGCCAAGTTCGCGCGCTACAGCCTGGCGGGCCTCGACCAGAATCAGTTCAGCCAGGAAGTGCAGTTGGTCGGTTCGACCTCGCGCATCGATTTCGTCGCCGGCGCCTATTATTATCATGAAAAGGGCGAGGATTGGGCCTGGGCGCCCTACACTATGCAGTGGGGCGCAACCGCGGCCGACGCGCCGACCCGGCTGCCGACGCTGGAAGCCGGCCAGGTCACGCCCTATCCCGACCGTGCCAGCGACGCCAAGGCGGATAGCTTCGCCCTCTATGGCCAGGCGACCTGGACCCCGGCGATCCTGGACGATGCGCTGCACCTGACCGGCGGCGCGCGCTATACCCGCGACAAGAAGAGCGGCGACCTGTTCAAGGTCAATGGCGTCGACAAGGATTTCCGCTTCGACATTTCCAGCAGCCGGGTCGACCCGACCGTCACGCTGGCGTTCGACGCGACCGACAATATCCATCTTTATGGCAAATGGGGGACCGCCTATCGCGCCGGCGGCGCCAATTCGCGCTCCGTCACCTATCGCGCCTATAAGCCGGAGGAGGTCGAAACCTCCGAAATCGGCTTCAAGGGCGAGTTTCTCGACCATCATGTCCGGCTGAACCTGGCCGCCTACAAGACGATCTACAAGAATCAGCAGATCGACTTCAACGCGGTGCTGTCCGAAGTGCCGGGCGGTCCGACCCGCACCACGATCGAGACCGTCAATGTCGATGGCCATGGCACGATCAAGGGCTTCGAGGCGGATCTGGTGGTGATGCCGGTCGAGGGGCTGACGCTGACCGCCGCCTATGCCTATACCAAGGGCGATCTGGCACAGGCGGCCAACCCCTTCGCCGGCAATGCGCTGCAAACCGTGTTCGTGGTCTACACGCCCAAGAACGCCTTCAGCGGCGCGATCGACTATAGCCTGCCGCTCGATTGGGCGACGCTGCGCGCCCATGTCGATGCCAATGGCGGCGATGGCTATCATTCCCAGTCCAGCGACGCGGCGCTGACCGACTCCTCCTTCCTGGTGAATGCCCGCCTGTCGCTCGCCGACATCACGCTCAAGGGCGACGCCAAGCTCCAGATTTCGGCCTGGGCGCGCAACCTGTTCAACGAACAGCACACATTCTTCCAGACCGGCTCTTCGTCGCTGCAACTGGGCATTTTCAACGAACCGCGCACCTATGGCCTGGAAGCCACGGTGCGCTTCTAAAATAGAGGGAGAGAGGAAAGATCATGCGCAAGATGATGATCCGCGCCGCGCTGGTGGCGCTGCCCCTGACGATGTCAGTCGCAGCCTTCGCCGGCACCATCGCCGATCCGGTGGTGGAACGGGTGGCGCCCGACAAGCTGGCGATCCGCTGGAGCGATGCCGATCCGGTCGATCTGTTGCAGGCGGATCGCCCCGATGCCGCCATCGCCAGCGCCACGCTGCTGTCGGCCAGGGACAAGGACGGCGTGCAGGAGGTGCAGGTGGCGCCGGGCACCCGGCCCTATTTCCTGCTGCGCGACAGCAAGAGCGGCGCGGTGACGCGCGTGGCCGAGCGTGTGCTGGTGATGGAGCAATCCTCCAACTTCCGGGATCTGGGCGGCTATCCGGCGGCCGGTGGCAAGCATGTCCGCTGGGGCCGGATCTATCGCTCGGGCGGGCAGGCGATGCTGACCCCGGCCGATGTGGCGCAGGTGAAGGCGCTGGGCGTCGCCAATCTGGTCGACCTGCGCTCGGACGAGGAACGGTTGTTCGCGCCGACCAAGCTCGACGGCATTCCCTATAATGCGGTCGGCTATTCGATGGCCGCGATGATGAGCGGCATGAAGTTCGATGCCAAGAATATGGACATGGCCAAGCAGGCCGAAGCCTATGCCGGCACCTATCGCGGCATGGCGACCCAGTTGAAGCCGCAACTGCGTATCGTCTTTGCCCGCCTGCTGTCGAAGGACGGGCCGCTGCTATACAATTGCTCGGCCGGGCAGGACCGCACCGGCTTTGTCAGCGCGATGATCCTGTCGGCGCTCGGCGTGCCGCGCGATGTCATCTATCGCGACTATGTGCTCTCGACGCCGTCGCGCCGCCCGCAATATGAAGTGCCGCCGATGAGCGATGCCGTCGCGCAGAGCAGCCCGATCGCCGGCATGTTCGCACAGATGCAGAAGGGCGGAGCGATGGCCAAGGCCAATCCGCTGGTGCTGCCCGACGGCACGCCCTTCCTCTCCTATGCCTTTGCCGAGATCGACAAGCGCTGGGGGGCGGTGGACGCCTATCTGGCTCAGGAAATCGGCCTGACGCCGGTGGACATTGCGGCGCTGCGTACCACCTATCTGGAATAGGCACCGCTTATTCCGGATCGGCATGAAGGGCGCGGCGGGATTCATTATCCCGTCGCGCCCGCAAGGCGCTAGGAGGCTGGAAAAGGGTGCGCTATCCTTGTCCCGCTTTCTGGAGGCCATATGATTTTCCGTTCGATCGACCCGGCCAGCGACACGCTCCTGTGGGAAGGGGAGGCGGCTGATGCCGCGACCTGTGCGGCGGCCGTGACGCGCGCCCGCGCCGCCTTTCCGGCCTGGGCGGCACTGCCGCAATCCGCGCGCGAGGATCATGTGCGGCGCTACAAGGCGCTGCTGTCGGACCGCAGCGATGTCTTTGCCAAGGCGATCGCGCGGGAAACCGGCAAGCCGCTATGGGAGGCGAAGACCGAAATCGCCTCGATGATCGGCAAGGTCGACATTTCGATCGCGGCGCAGGCGGAGCGCGCCGGATCGCGCGTGCAGGCGACCCCGTTCGGCCGGGCGGTGCTGCGCCACAAGCCGCATGGCGTGATGGCGGTGCTTGGCCCCTATAATTTCCCCGGCCATCTGCCCAACGGCCATATCGTGCCGGCGCTGCTGGCGGGCGATGTGGTTATCTTCAAGCCATCGGAACTTACCCCGCTGGTCGGCGAACTGATGGCGCAGGCGTTTCGCGACGCGGGCCTGCCCGATGGCGTCTTCACCTTGTTGCAGGGTGGGCGGGACACCGGCGCGGCATTGATCGCGCAGGATATCGACGGTCTGTTGTTCACCGGATCGGCGGGCGCGGGCGCTCATTTCGCGCGCGTGATGGCCGACCGGCCGGGCGTCATCCTGGCGCTGGAGCTGGGCGGCAATAATCCGCTGGTCGCCTGGGACGGCGATGCGCAGGCGGTCGCCTCGATCATCGTCCAGTCGGCGTTCATCACCGCGGGCCAGCGCTGTTCCTGCGCGCGCCGGCTGATCGTGCCGCAGGGCGCGGCGGGCGACGCGATCATCGACGCGACGGTGGCGCTCGCCCGGCGGCTGACGATCGGTGCCTGGGACAGCCAGCCTGAGCCTTATATGGGCGCGCTGATTTCCGCTGAGGCGGCGGAACATGCCAAAGCGCGCCATGCCGCGCTGCTGGCGCTGGGCGGGGTCGAGCTGTTGCCGCTCGAACAGCCTGCGGACCTCGGCGCGGCCTTCCTGACGCCGGGCATCATCGACATGACCGGGGTGGATGCCCCCGACGAGGAGATTTTCGCGCCGCTGTTGCAGGTGATCCGCGTCGCCGATTTCGACGCCGCGATCGCGGCCGCCAATGCGACCCGTTATGGCCTGGCGGCAGGCCTCGTATCCGCCGACGATGCGCTATGGGACCGGTTCCTGCTGGAAAGTCGGGCCGGCGTGGTCAACCGCAACCGGCCGACCACCGGCGCCAGCGGCGGCATGCCGTTCGGCGGTCTGGGTGCATCGGGCAACCACCGCCCCAGCGCCTATTATGCCGCCGATTATTGCGCCTATCCGGTCGCCAGTTTCGAGGCGGCACAGGTGCTGGACCTGGCCGCCGATATCAAGGGGCTCGCTGGCTAGGCAATCAAGTTCGAGTAGCGCAATAAAGCATCATGTCAGTATGGGGCAGGGTGATTATTTGTCGTCGATGATGGCGTGACAGTGATTTCCTTTCTGCTATGGCCAAGCACATGTCTTCCTATCGTCTGATTCCTAGCGCCGTCGAGAAACCTTGGGGATGCAAGGGTTTGCCCACGCAATTTGGCGTGGATCCCGATCGAAGAATTGGTGAGATATGGTTCACTGATGAAGCGGAAGCACATCTGCCCTTGCTGGTGAAGTATCTGTTCACCAGCGAGAAATTGTCGGTGCAGGTCCATCCTGACGATGCCCAGGCGCAGGCCATGGGGCTGGCTGGCGGCAAGTCGGAATGCTGGTATGTGCTGGCAACCGAAGGGGACGCTCGGCTGGGCATCGGCCTGACCCGGACGGTCGATGCCGATGCGCTGAAGGCTGCCGCACTGGATGGATCGATTGAGGAATTGATCGACTGGAAGCCGGTAAAGCCGGGCGATTTCTATTATATTCCGGCAGGCACGATCCACGCCATCGGCGGCGGCATCACCCTCGTCGAGGTGCAGCAGAATAACGACGTGACCTATCGCCTGTTTGATTATGGGCGCCCCCGCGAACTGCATCTGGATGCCGGCATGGCTGTTAGTGAGCCCGTATCCTATGACCGGCTGGCACAGCATGTGACCAGCGACAGCGCCGCTATGCTGGTGGAGGAAACCGGCGCCCCCTTCACGCTCGAAAATCTGGTGCATGAGGCTGGCGAACGGGTTCGGCAGGATCAGGGGCCGTTCTGGTTCATTCCGTTGCAGGGGAGTGGGCTGATCGACGGTCAGCCCTGGATGGCGGGCGAGTGCTGGCTGATCGAAGATCAGGCGGACATCGCGGTCGAACAACAGTTGCACGCCCTACTGGCGCGACCCGTCGCCTGAACGGCGCACCCATTCCACAATCTGGAACGCATTGCCGCTCGATCCGCCGGACGGCTTAACGCGACCGGCGCGCCCGGATTCGCGGTGAAGCGTCTGGTGACGCCTAATGATCCACATGATGGAACCATGGTCCGTTATGGCAACGGTTCATCGATGGCATAGCTCGCTTTGTCGCAAAGAGAGCGCCATCTCTACGTGTCCATATATAGATATGAATACCCAATATATGGGATATCAAAGGGTTGTCGCGGCGGGGTCTGGTCGCGGTCGACCTCAAACCCGTGCCCAAACGGGGGGGCACGCATAGGGAGGATGTTTAAGTGAGGTTTTCCAATTATCGCGCCTTGTTGTCGACGTCGGCCGTCGCCGCCGTCCTGCTGGGCGCCATGCCGGCCGCGGCACAAGACCAGCAGCAGTCCGAACAGCCCCAGCAGGCGCCCGAAGCGAGCAGCGAGGATATCGTCGTCACCGGTATCCGTTCC
The DNA here is from genome assembly GCF_056859495.1 of Sphingobium sp. L-44. NCBI lineage: Bacteria > Pseudomonadati > Pseudomonadota > Alphaproteobacteria > Sphingomonadales > Sphingobiaceae > Sphingobium > Sphingobium sp. L-44. The sequence continues at coordinate 94,383 of NZ_JBSXOQ010000123.1, forward strand.
AGCCTTCAGGGCGCGCTCAACGCCAAGCGCAACGCCGCGCAGGTTCTGGACGCGATTTCGGCCGAGGATATCGGCAAATTCCCGGACAAGAATGTCGGTGAAGCGCTGCAGCGCGTGACCGGCGTCCAGCTGACCCGTTCCGACGGCGAAGGCTCCGGCATCACCATCCGCGGCGCCGATCCGTCACTGAACCGCGTCGAGATCAACGGCGTCACCGCCTTGTCCACCACCGTGGGCGGCGGCCGCGACGTCGATTTCCGCGATCTGCCCTCCGAATTCGTCAATCGCCTGGAAGTGGTGAAGTCGGCCACCGCCGACATGACCGAAGGCGGCGTCGGCGGCACCGTGCGCGTCATCACCCGCCGGCCGTTCGACAATGGCGGCAAGCCCTATCTGGCCGGTTCCGCCCAGGCCATCTATGCCGATATCGGCGACCATATGGACCCGCGCCTGGCGCTGATCGGCAGCGACACCTTCGCCAACGGCACGATCGGCGTGCTGGTGTCGGGCACGTTCGAGAACCGCAATGTCGAAAGCCATCAGGCGCGCACCACCGGCTGGGTCCAGCTGGACAGCGATCCCAATACGGCCGGCATGCAGGCCTATGACCTCAACAATGACGGCGTCGGCGATTTCTTCCCCGACATTCCGCGCTATGTCATCAACCGCCTGGAAACCCGCCGCTATGCGCTGAACGGCATCCTGGAATGGCGCCCGAGCGACGATTTCAAGGCCTATGTCGAAAGCAACTGGACCAAGTCGATCCAGTCGGTGACCTCGCAATATCTGCAGACCGGCACCAGCGGCGGCATCGTCGACACGGAAAACACCATCATCGGCCCGGACAATACGGTCGAATATCTGGTGATGACCAACAATACGTCGAAGGCGCAGACCAGCCAGCTGGGCGTGTCCTATCGCAACATTCTGGGCGACATCAAGCGTACCACCTATAATGTCGCGCTGGGCGCCGACTGGACGACCGGCAACCTGACGCTGACGCCGAAAATCTCGCTGTCCAAGGCCAAGGCCTATAATAACGAGATCAACGCGACCGCAGCCGTCACCGGCATGTCCAGCCTGATCGTCGACTATAGCAACGGCCAGAATGCGCCGAACATCATCCTGCCCAATGATCCGACCACCACGGCCGGCATCAACCAGCTGACCGTGCTGCGTCGTCCGCGCTATGACGACCAGACCGAGAAGATGGCCAAGCTGGACGCGGAATATAAGACCGATGGCGGCCTGTTCACCTCGTTCAAGATCGGTGGCCAGTATCGCGACCTGACGGTCAAGAGCCGCTTCTACACCCGCACCACGACGCTCAATGGCTTCAGCGATCCGGCGGTGCAGGCACAGATCGACAGCATCGTCAGCGGCAATGCGGCGCTCGGCACCTCGCCCTTCTTCCACACCGGCAATCTCGGCTTCACCGGCGATTATAGCGGCTGGCTCAACATGACCCAGGGCGTGGCCGATGCGGTAGGCATTCCCGATCCGTTCGCGGAAGGCGGCTGCCCGGCCAATGCCGACGGCACCTGCCAGGTCTATACCGACACCTGGAAGGTCGGCGAACGCAACCTGGCCGGATATGGCCAGGCCAGCTTTGCCTTCGATGTCGGGGCCGTGCCCGTCAGCGGCGTGATCGGCGCGCGCGTCGTCAATACCAAGGTCAACACCTCGGGCTATCTCAGCACCGGTGGCGTGATCTCGCCCGTATCCTATGACAGCAACAGCACCGAATTCCTGCCCTCGATCAACATGAAGGCGGAACTCATCCCCAACAAGCTGATGGCGCGTGCGACCGCGACCGAAGTGATGGCCCGTCCGCTGCCGCAGCAGCTGGCACCGCGCTTCACCATCGACGTGGTCGGCCTGTCGGGTTCGCGCGGCAATCCGGATCTGCAGCCGTTCCGCGCCCGCCAATATGATGCGGGCCTGGAATATTATATCAACCGCACCAGCTTCGCGTCGGTCACCTATTTCCGCAAGGAAATCAGCTCGTTCATCCAGAACACGACCGAGCCCTATACCGATGCCAGCGGCGTGACCTACACCATCACCGTGCCCACCAACGGCACGCAGAAGGTGACGATCAACGGCGTGGAAGCCGGCGCGCAGATCGCGTTCGACTTCATCGACGTGCCGGTGCTCAAGCAGATGGGCGTGGTGGCCAACTATACCTATTCCAAGGATAGCGGCTACGAAGGGAAGGATTATTTCACTGGCGATTCCCTGCCCTTCCAGGGCCTGTCGCGCCATGCCTACAATATCTCGGCCTATTATGAAGACGACGTCGTCAGCTTGCGGGGCGCCTATAACTGGCGGTCCAAATATCTGATTACGGCGCAGGGCCGCGGCAATAATCCCGAGTTCGGCGAAGCCTATGGCCAGCTCGATGCGTCGCTCAACGTCACGCTGATGCCGGGCATCTCGATGTTCCTGGAAGGCGTCAACCTGCTCGACGCGACGCGCAAGGAAAACGCCAACAGCGTCGAACGCCGCACCATCATCGAGACGGTCGGCCGCCGCGTCTATGGCGGTATCCGCTTCAAGCTCTGATTGGCGCTCATGGCCTGGCCTCCCCCAGGTCATGAGACAGGCTGCGGGTCGGGACCTGCCCGACCCGCAGCATCATGTTTTCAAGATCAAGCGGGACAGGTCGCCATGTTCTCTCGCCGCACCCTCCTTGCATCGCTGGCCCTGGCGCCGATCGCCGGCCCCTTGAACGCTGCGGCGCGGGGGCCGCTCTGGCGCGACGATTTCCGCCATGGCCTCAAACAATGGCAGCTGGAGGCGGTGGGCGACACGCGCGTGACCGCGCAGGATGGCCTGCTCGATATCGTCGCGCCCAAGGGGCTGACGCTCTGGTTCCGTCAGGCGCTCAAGGGGCCGGTCGCGATCCGCTACGACGTGCGCGCCGTGTCGGACGGCGGCCCTTATGACGAGGTGAGCGACGTCAACGCCTTCTGGATGGCGCGCGACCAGGCGGCGCCCGGCGGATCGGCGCTCGGCCGCACCCGCAGCGGCACGTTCGAGGATTATGACAGCCTCCGCACCTATTATGTGGGCATTGGCGGTAACCGCAACAGCACCACGCGGATGCGCCGCTATGTGGGGGAGCCGGGCCATCGCCCGCTGCTGCCGGAACATGACCGCACCGACAAGGCGGCGATGCTGGTGCCCAATCAGTGGTTTTCGATCGGCCTGATCGCCAACGACTCTCATATCGCGGTGGAGCGGGACGGGGTGACCCTGTTCACGCTCGACGATCCCGATCCCTATCGCAGCGGCCATTTCGGCCTGCGTACGACGCAGAGCCATCTTCAGGTCCGCAATTTCACCATCACCAAGATCTGAACAACATAAAAAGGGAGAGCAGCATGGATATCAGGGCGGGGATCAGCCGGCGCGACAGCCTGAAGGCGGGATTGATGGCGAGCGCGACCGCGCTGCTGCCGGGCGCGGCGCAGGCGGCGACTGGCGCGCGTGGCGGCGCCATGCCGGAAACCCCGGTGCGCTGGATCGACGATGCCGCCCCGCCGCTCTCGCTCGGCCAGACCTTTGGCGTGCCATGGCCGCGCGGCGTGCTGCGCGCGGGCAAGCCGCTGTCGGTGCAGGGCGCCGATGGCACTGCTTTGCCGTCGCAGCACTGGACCCTGGCCACCTGGCCCGACGGGTCGATCAAATGGACCGCTCATGCACTGCCCGCCGGCACCGGCCAGCCCGGCGCGCTGCGCGTGGTGTCGGGCAAGCCCGCCGCGCCGCAGGCGCCGGTACTGGTGCGCGAACTCGCCGACCGGATCGAGATTCAGGTCGGTACGCTGCGCTGGAGCATCGGCCGTTCGGGCAATGCGATCATCCAGTCGGCGCAGCAGGGCAATCGCACTGTCGTTGGTCCCCTGACGCTGGTCGCCAGCGTCGACAGCGCGCCCGAAGGTGGCACCCGCACGCCCTTCACGGGCCGCATCACCAGTGCCACCGTCGAGCAGAAGGGGCCGGTCCGCGCCGTTGTCAAGCTCACCGGCGTGCATGAAGGGCAGGGGCGGCAGCTATTGCCCTTCACCCTGCGCCTTTATGCCCATGCCGGCGGCGATCATCTGCGCATCGTCCACAGCTTCATCTTCGATGGCGATCCGGCGAAGGATTTCATCAGCGGCATCGGCCTCACCGCTGCGGTGCCGATGGCCGGCGCCCCGCATGACCGCCATGTCCGCCTCGCTACCGCCGATGATGGCCTGTTCAGCGAAGCGGTGCGGCCGCTCACCGGCCTGCGCCGCGATCCGGGCAAGGCAGTGCGTGCCGCGCAGATCGCCGGCAAGGCGGTGCCGATGGACGCGATGGCGCCGGGCGTCGCCAAGCTGCTCGATCGCATCCCGACCTGGGGCGATTTCGACCTGACCCAATTGTCGGCCGACGGTTTCGCCATCGCCAAGCGCACCCAGGAGGGCCATGCCTGGGTCGATTCCGTCGCTGGCAGCCGGTCGCAGGGCCTGGGCTATATTGGCTCGCCCCAGGGCGGCGCGGCGATCGCCACCCGCTATTTCTGGCAGCGCCACCCGTCCCAGATCAGCATTCGGGACGCCGAAAGCGACACCGCGACGCTGACCGCCTGGCTCTGGTCGCCCGACGCCAAGCCGATGGACATGCGCTCCTATCGCGGCGTCCTGGGGATGGAGGGCTATGATGCCCAGAATGAAGGGCTCGATATCACCTATGAGGATTATGAGCCCGGCTGGGATGCCGCGACCGGCGTTGCCCGCACCAGCGAACTGACCCTGTGGGCCTGCGCCGCTACCCCCTCGGCCGATGCGCTGGCCGCGATGGCGCAGGCGAACGCCGTGCCGCCGCAGCTGATGGTGACGCCCGACCGCATTCATGCCGCCGGCGTGTTCGGCATCTGGAGCCTGCCCGACCGCTCGACGCCCATGAAGGCGCGGATCGAGGACCAGAATAGCAATCTGGTCGACTTCTATGTCGGTGAGGTGGATCGCCGCCGCTGGTATGGTTTCTGGAACCATGGCGACATCATGCACACCTATGATTTCGACCGGCATGTGTGGCGCTACGACATTGGCGGCTTCGCCTGGGACAATAGCGAATTGTCGCCGGACCTGTGGTTCTGGACCAGCGTGCTGCGCACCGGCAATGCCGCCGCCTTCCGCTTTGCCGAAGCGCTGACCCGCCATACCGGCGAGGTCGACGTCTATCATCTCGGCAGGTTCAAGGGGCTGGGCACCCGCCATGGCGTCCAGCACTGGAGCGACAGCAGCAAGCAGCCGCGCGTCAGCAACGCCATGTATCGCCGCATCTTCTATTATCTGACCGCCGACGAGCGCGCCGGCGACCTGATGCGCGATCTCGTCACGTCCGACCTGTCGCTGGAGCATGTCGAGATCGGCCGCAAGGTGCCGGGGGCCGAGCGCACGCCGCTGCCGGCCGGCGTCATTGATTTGAGCTTCGGCACCATGTGGTGTTCGGTCGCCTCGGCCTGGCTCACCGAATGGGAGCGGACCGGCGACAAGAAGTGGCGCGAGCGACTGCTGAACGGCATGGATAGCATCGGTCGGCTGAAATATGGCTGGCTGGCGGGCAGCGCACCCTATGATCTCAAGACCGGGCGCTTCATGGGCGCGGGGGACAAGATTTCCATCTCGCACCTCAATGCCGTGTTCGGCGCGCTGGAGGTGAATGCCGAGCTTCTCGACCTGCTCGACGTGCCCCGCTATCGCGCCGCCTGGCTCGATTATTGCCGCTGGTTCAATGCCCCGCCGCAGGAGTGGAAGGCGAAGTTCGACCAGCCCTTCGGCCGCCGCAACCTCAAGGAAGGCCATTCGCGCCTGACCGCTTATGTTGCGCGCGAGACCGGCGACAAGGAATTGGCGGTCCGCGCCTGGAAGGAATTCCTGGGCGGCGACGCGGGCCTCGGCCTGTCGAACGGCGATCCGCGCGTGGCATTGAAGGGGCCGGCCTATGTCCGCCCGATCGTCGAATGGCCGGACGTCTCCACCAATGCGGCGTCGCAATGGGGCCTTGCCGCGATCGAGAATCTGGCGCTCATTCCCGACGCGCTCGCTGACGCTGCCAACTGATGAAGGGCCATAAGATGAAGACGATGATGATGGGCCTGATGGCGGCGCTGACGGTGAGCGCGGCGACCCCGGCGCTGGCCAAGCCCGTGGCCGAATGGGTCGACCAGACTACCGGCCACCGCGTGCTGCGGCTGACCGACACGCCGGGCAGCGCCAGCCTCTATTTCCACCAGAACAGCTATACGCCGCAGGGCGACAAGATGGTGATTTCCACCCCCGACGGCATTTCGGTGCTGACGCTGGCCGACTGGAGCATCAGGCCGCTGGTCAAGGGCAAGGATATCCAGCTGCTCTTCACCGGGCGCAAGACGCGCACCGCCTATTATGCCAGCCACAAGCGCGACGACGGCGCCGGCGCGACGACGCTCTATGCCGCCGACATCGACAGCGGCAAGGTGCGCAAGATCGCGACCGTCGATCGCGGCTCGATCGGCTCGATCAATGCGGACGAGACGCTGCTGCTCGGCCAATGGGCGGCCAGCGACAAGCCGCTCCAGCCCGACGGTACGCAGAAGCGCGCCGCGCCGGAGATCAAGCAGCAGTTCGGCCAGGCCAATTATGCCGCCAACGGCCCGGACGGAAAACCGCTCAGCTTTGCCGAGGCGAAGGAAGTGCGCCTCAATGAACGGCTGGAAGCGCGCATCCCGATGGAGATCTTCACCATCGATATCCGCACCGGGGAGCGCAAGGTGGTGGTCGCCTCGACCGACTGGCTCAACCATATCCAGTTTTCGCCGACCGACCCCGGCCTCATCATGTATTGCCATGAAGGCCCCTGGCACAAGGTCGACCGGATCTGGACGATCCGCACCGACGGCAGCGGCCAGCAGCTGGTCCACAAGCGGACGATGAACATGGAAATCGCCGGCCACGAGTTCTTCTCGCCTGACGGCAAGTGGATCTGGTATGATCTCCAGACCCCGCGTGGCGAGGTGTTCTGGCTCGCCGGCTATGAGCTGGCGACCGGGCATCGCCAATGGTTCAAGGTCGATCGCAACCAATGGTCGGTCCACTACAACCAGGCGCCCGACCTCCAGCATTTCTCCGGCGACGGCGGCGACAGCGAAATGGTCGCCCATGCCCCCGACGGCAAATATCTCTATCTCTTCACACCCCAGGCCATTCCCGACGTCGCCGGCATCCATGCCGACAATGCCGCAGACCTGATCGCGCCTGGCACTTTCGGCGTCGAGAAGATCGTCGACATGCGCAAGCATGACTATCGGCTGGAGCCCAACATCACCTTCACGCCCGACGGCAAATGGATGATCTTCCGCTCCAACATGGACGGCGCGCCGCAAATCTACGCGGCGGAGATTGCCAAGACGGCGGGCTGACGACGGGCGATTGCCGGGCGGGGCGGCGCTGGCCTATGGTCGCGGCGCCCCGCGTGAAAAGGCTGACGTCATGATGCGTGCCCGGCTCTGCTCCCTGCTGTTGTTCCTGACGCCGGTCGCGGCCGATGCCGTGCCGCCGCCAACCCCGGCCGATCTCGCCGGCTGCGAAGGATCGGCGTTCGTCGTGGACAAGCTGGTCTGCGCCGACCCGGCGCTCAAGGCTGCCGATGCGCGTGTCCGGGTGCCCAGCGCAGATCAGGCCCGGCTGCTGGATGCCGCGTCCAATTATGTCGAACGGCAGGACGCCTGGTTCCAGCGCCGCAATCGTTGCGCCTTCGCCGATGATCAGCCGGCCTGCCTGCGCGATGCCTATGCCGAGCGCAGCGCCGTGCTGACGGCACTGGCCCATGATGCTGCGCAGGACCGGGCGGGGCAATGCGGCAAGATGGCGGTGCGGATCGGCACGCTGGAAGGGGAGACCATCATCCGCGATGACAGCCGGCTGGTCGCGGTGGGGCTGCCGAAGGCCCGATCGTCCTGGCGAAATTTCGTGACGGCGGAACCGCGCGGTAAGGCGTTGCGCCTGCACCGGCTGGACGGCGCGCATATCGACTGCCGCTAGTCCTCAGTCCTCGTCCTCGCTGTGCATGATGTCGGCGCGGGTGATGGTGCCGCCATGGCTGTGGATCACGGCAAGTCGCTTGCGGCCCTTGTCGCGGAAGCTGATCTCGCCGCTGTCGATCGCGGGATCGGCGATCATGATGAGGGCGTCGAACACACCGCGCGCCTCGCGCAATTCGCTCAGGATCGTCAGCAGTTCGTGGGATGTGATGCGCGTGCCCCCTTCGCTGTCGGGCATCTGCTTCTCGATGATCCGGTGCAGCGCCTCGACGATCGCCAGCGTCGGATGCAACCGCTCGACCGGCACCGGCGGGGTCAGCGGCACCGCGCGAACATCGGCCAGCGCCAGATAGGGGTCGATCGCGCCGGGGCCGAAAACCTGCTCGATATTGGCAAGGGTCACGGCATCCAGGTTGCTCGCTTCGTTGCGGGCATTCTTGACCGTGCCGGCCGAACAGCCGATCCGCTCCGCCAGTTGGCTGTCGGACAGGCCATGGGCCTTCTGGATGCGCCGCACGATGGTGGCGACCGCTTCCCGATAGATGCCGCTCGATAGCCGCGTTCCGGCCATGTCCCGCTTCTCCCGCTTCGACGTGCCCCGCCCGACAAAAATGCCGGGCCGGACGGATGTGCGCAAGACTTTGTGCGCGGCGCCCGATTCCGGCAAAGACCTTGGCGGGGCCTGCACCCTAGTTGCACAATCCATGAACCCCGATCGTCGCCGTTTTCTCCTTTCCGCTTCCGTTCTGGTCGCGGGCGCTGTTGGCACCGCGCGTGCCTCCGCGCCGGGGCCGATGCGCGCGCTGAAACCCATGGTGCCGGCCCAGCCGATCGCGCCGGTCACCACGCCGACCCCGCCGGCGCTGGTGAAGCCCGCTTTGTTTGCACAGGCCCGCGCGGCGCTGGAACGGCATCCGCAGATCGTCAACCGGCACCGCATGGCGCTGGTCGATTTTGCCGCGCCCTCGTCGGAGCCGCGGCTGCACATCGTCAATCTGCTGGATGGCACCACCACCTCCTATCTGGTGGCGCATGGCAGCGGATCGGACCCGGATCATAGCGGCTGGCTGGAGCGCTTTTCCAATGCGCCCGGCTCCAACGCCTCCTGTTCGGGCGCATTCCTGACGGCCGATCCCTATGTCGGGAAACATGGCCCGTCGCAGCGCTTGCAGGGGCTGGATCCGACCAATGACAATGCGATGAGCCGGGCGATCGTGCTGCATGGTGCCTGGTATGCCGAACCCACGCTGGCCGGTGCGCGCGGCAAGCTGGGGCGCAGCCAGGGCTGTTTCGCGGTCGGCGACAGCGTCCGGTCGCAGGTCATGGCCCAGTTGGGCCGGGGCAGCCTGATCTACGCGGCCAAGCTGGTCGTCTGAATTCTGCCATAAGCGCGTCGCCCCAATCGGCGCGCGGGTCCGTGCCGCCGCTTAACCCCTTTCGCGGTGGGCACCATGGCCGTCCGGGAGCGGTGTTTGCACCGCTCCCGGACTTTATTTCTCGGTATTTTCCCTGAGCCCTATCCACGGCTTTGCCGAATGCGCCGCGCTAGCATTGCTGTAGCATGCGGCCGTCTGCGATTCCGCTTTCCGGCGTCGCAGGAACAGGGGAAATGAGGATGACGCGTTTTTCGACATTCTTGTCGGTGACCGCCTTGCTGGCGGCTGCCCTTCCGATCTCGCCGGCCCATGCGGCGCCGCCGCGCGATGTCGATGATCTGGTCGGCGCGCGAGGCTCTTCGGGCGAAAATGCGCTGCAATCGCGCGGCTATCGCATCGCCAAGCAGAATGGCCTCACCAACTATTGGTGGAACAGCGCGAAGGACCAGTGCATCCGCGTCATCACCTATAATGGCCGCTATGATGTGATCGACAGCGCGTCGGACGGCGATTGCGGTCATGGTAGCGGCAGCACGGCGGCGGCAGCGGTTGCCGGCGTGGCAGCGATCGGCCTGATCGCGGCGCTTGCCAGCCACAAGAAGAGCCATAATGACAGCTCGGCCCAGCATGACAGCGAATATGAGCGCGGCTATCATGACGGCCTGTATGGCGGTGACTATGATCGCAACGACAGCGAAGCCTATCATTCGGGCTTTTCGGCGGGCAATGCGGAGCGGAGCAATCGCCTTGCCGCCAACAGCCAGATCGTGCGGGGCGCGCCGGCGGCGGCGCAGCGGGCCTGTGCCCGGCGCGGCGACGAGTTCCAGAATGTGCCGGCGGGCAGTTCCGTGCCGGTCAGCGTCTATCCGCAAGGTGGGGATCGCTATGAGATCATCGTCGCGTCCGGCCATTATCGCTCGCGCTGCACTGTGACGGGCAATGGCAATGTGATGTCGATGGACACCTATTGAACGAAAGGATGCATCATGAGGAATGCCATGATTGCGACCATCGCGCTGTCGGCACTGGCCATGCCGGCCATCGCCCAGGCCCCGGTGCGCAGCGAGCGGGTGCAATTCGCCAGGGGGACCGCCTCCAAGGTTATCAAGGCGTCGCTCAAGGGCTATGACATGGTCGATTATCTGGTCGGCGCGCGGGCGGGCCAGACCATGAATGTCCGGCTTCAGACCAGCAACGCCTCGAATTATTTCAACGTGATGGCACCCGGTGCCGGGGATACGGCGATGTTCGTCGGCTCGTCCGCCGGCAACAGCTTTTCCGGCCGCTTGCCCGCCAATGGCGATTATCGCATCCGCGTCTATCTGATGCGCAATGCCGCCCGCCGCAATGAAGTCGCCAACTATACCCTGACCGTCAGCGTGCAGGCGCTGGCGGCGACCGCAGCGCAGGTGATGCCGGCGGCGACCGGCCCGGCGCTGACGCCCGGCAACATGCCCGCTTATTGTCGGGGGGAAGTGTCCGGCCAATATGGCACCCGCCCGTCCTATGTGAAGACCGGCGCGATCGCCAAGGCGCCCGGTGGTTTCTTCATCGACGGCACGGTCGACAAGGGCAGCGAGGGGATCAAGCGCTTCCGTTGCCGCTTCGATGGCAACGTCGCTTCGTCGACGTGATGGCGATGACGCCGGACGGCGAATAGCCGGTTCAGCCGCCCAGGATCAGGAAGCTCGCCCCGCTGTTGATCAACGAGGCGAGCAGCCAGGTGTTGAACGCCGAACGGAAGGATGCCCAGGTCGACTTTCCGGTGCGATGGCGCAGCCAGATCGTCTCGATCCGCAGATACCAGCTGATCGTCACCAGCATGATGACCAGCGCGGCGACCGCCCAGCCGACATCGCCAAGGCGCGCTAGGATCGACGCGATGCCCAGCACCAGCGCGGCTGGCCCGGCAATATAGCATTGGGCGTAGAAGGGGCGGCGCAGCGTGTCGCGGTTGAGCGCCATGCGCTGCGCCTTCAGCCGCCGCACCGCGAACATCAGCGGATAAATGGCGAAAAGGAAGGCGCGCAGCACCAGCAGGTTCATCTCCGACGCGGTGATTTCCTTGCCGATGCCGGTGGTTGCGACCTCAGGCATCTTCTGGTGCGACGCCACCTCGATCAGGTGCGACAGCAATATGGTCAGCATCAGGAACAGGGGCGGGCTCAGCATGTCGGTGAATTGCTGGTCCGGCGCATCCTCCAGTTCTTTGTCGGAATAGCGCAGCATCTGAATCGGGTGGCGGATGGTCCGCCATAGGGTGCGGGGATAGAAGACCAGCCAGCTCATCGCCTCATAGAGAAAATCTTCCAGCGACTGGAACAGGCGTAGGAAATCCATCGATACTCCCGATCATGAGGAAGGCTGGCATTCCGCCGCCGGGGCAGGGGCGTGCCGCCGGGCAGGGTTGTGCAGGCGGGCTGGGCAGGCGTTGGTGCCGCCTCGGCCGAATGTTTCCCGGTTCAATTGGGCCGGTTCAGCGTGAATCCGTGAGCCTGTTCAACGCAGGCCCGTCCGGCTCGGATGATGGCCGCGCTAGCGGTTGCTGGCGAGCTGCTGCCCGGCGCGCGCCGCCGGTTTGTCTGCGGTCAGATCGTCGAGCCAGGGCAGGGCCGGTGGCGCCAGCCTGACGGTAGGGGTTGCATCCTGCGGCGTGCCCATGCTGCTTGCCGTGGCCAGTGCCACACAAATGCCGGCGCCCGCTGCGACCATTGCAGGCCAGTCTCTTACCATCGCACACAGCTCCCTCTGCTGGGCTGCGATCGGCAGGAAAAGTTTCGCGATTGGCGCCGCGACTCACCCGTCCGAACGCTGGAATATAGGGATGATCGCGCATTCGCGGGCATCGCGCCATAGCGGATTTTCCGGGGGTCGGGCGATCGTCCCGCTTTGGTCCGACCGCGGCTCTCGGGCGCCGCTTTACGCCATTGGTTAGGGATATCCGGGGCGGTCCCTAGGGGAGAATCCCGATGGCTGGCCCGGCGTCCGCTTGGCTATGCCCAGGGATGCTCAAAGGGAGGTCGCGATATGATCAGGCGCATATTCGTCACGGGTCTGCTGCTGGCGCTGGCAGGCTGTGCCACCACGCCACGGGTCAATTATGATGCCGATCCCGCCGCCAATTTCGCCAGCTATCGCAGCTATAGCTGGGCGTCGATCAATGTGCCGCAGGGCATGAACCCATTGCTGTTCCAGCGGGTGAAGGCGTCGATCGACAGCGCGCTCGCGGCGCGCGGCTATAGCCAGGCCAACCCCGGCGAATTTGCCATCGGCTTTACCCTGGGCGCCCGCGACCGGGTGGAGGTGACCGATTTCGGTCCCTACGCCACCTATTATCGTCCCTGGGGCGGGTGGGCCGGCTGGGGCGGCTATCGCAATGTCGATGTGCGCAACGTGACCGACGGCACGCTGACGGTCGATATCTATGACACCGGGACGAAACAGCCGGTCTGGCACGGCACGGCCACGCAGGAAGTCAGCCGCAAGAGCCCCGACCAGGCGACAATCGACAAGGCGGTGACCGCCGTGCTCGCCAATTTTCCGCCGCCGATCAAGCCGAACTGACAGGAGGGGAGCATATGGCCGAAACGCAGGAACCCAGGGGCGTGCCCATCCGCCCGGCCCGCAATGTGGGCGAGCCCGTGCCGCCCATTCCGTCGGTCGACATGAGCGATCCCGAAGGGGCATCGACCGCCTATTCGCATTTTCGCACCGGCCTGTCGCGCCATCGCACGGGCCTGTCGGAACATCGCACCGACCTGTCCGAATATCGCACCGACCTGTCCGGGCATCGCACCGAAATGTCGATGCGCCGGACCGGCATGTCGTTCCAGCGTACCCGGATGAGCGCGGACCGGACCCTGATGTCGGAAATGCGCACCGCGCTGTCCCTCATCGGCTTCGGCTTCACCATCAACCAGGCATTCCAGAAGATGCAGGACGCGGGCAGCATCCAGAATGTCAACGCGCCGCGCAATTTCGGCGTGGCGCTGCTGGTGTTCGGCATCGTGCTGCTGGCCGGCGGGATCGTGCGCCATGTCCAGTTCGCGACCGAATTGCGGGATCGGCGCAAGATCATGACGGAGGATGGGCTGATTCACTCCGACAGCCGCTTCCCGATCTCGGTGACGCTGGTGATTGCGCTGTGCCTGCTGGCGCTGGCGCTGGCGGCGGTGCTGGGCATCGTCTTCAACATCGCCCTGCTGGGCTGAAGCGCGGGCGGGCGGGCGGGGTCTCTGCCCCGCCGCGTCTCAGCTCTGCAGCATGTCCTGCCCGCTATTATAATGGTGCCAGGCCATGATTGCGGCGGCGCCGCGATGCGGGCGCCAGGCTTCGGCAAGGTCGCGGGTCAATTTCTCGCTCGGCCGCTCGCCCAAGCCCAATATCCGCCCGACCGCGATCTGCACCGCCAGGTCGCCGGCCGGCCAGATGTCGGGGCGGCCTTCGGCGAACAGCAGATAGATTTCCGCCGACCAGCGGCCGATCCCCTTGATCTGCACCAGTTGCGCGATCGCGACTTCATCGTCGGCGGGCAGGGCGTGGAGGTCCAGCGTGCCGTCCACCACAAGTTCGGCCAGACTGCGGGCATAGCCCTGTTTCTGCCGCGACAGGCCACAGGCGCGCAACGCATCGAAATCGCGCGCCAGCAGCGCTTCGGGTGTGCAGCCCACGCCCAGTTCCGCCTCCAGCTTGCGCCAGACCGCCGCGGCGGAGGCGACGCTGACCTGCTGGCCGACGATGGTGCGCAGCAACGTCTCATAGCCCGGCTCGCGCACGCGCGGCACCGGATAGCCGACGCTGGCGATGGCCGCGCCGAATGCCGGCTCCGCCGCAGCGATGAAGTCCAGGCTGACGCGCAATTCTTCCGCCGTGCTTACCATGTCCGCCCGTCCAGCCCTTGATTTCGCCGTCGCTGTCGGTCAGAGCGGCGGGGATAAGTCCAAAAGGAATGGGTAGATGCCGAAGCTGATCGTGGTCAACCGTGATGGTGCCGAACAGACTGTTGAGGGGGACAAGGGTCTCTCGGTGATGGAAGTCATTCGCGACCATGGCTTTGACGAACTGCTCGCGCTGTGCGGCGGCTGCTGCTCCTGCGCGACCTGTCATGTCTATGTCGACCCGGCCTTTGCCGACGCCCTGCCGGCGATGAGCGAGGACGAGAATGACCTGCTCGACAGCAGCGATCATCGCAACGAGACCAGCCGCCTGTCCTGTCAGGTCGTGCTGAGCGATGCGCTCGACGGCCTGCGCGTCACGATCGCGCCGGAAGACTGATTTCTTACTTCAGGGCCTGACCCGTAACGTCGCGGCCGGCGCATCGCCGGTCAGCGGCGTGATGGTCCATGTGATGCGCTTGCCCTCCGGCACGGTGGTTGCGCCATCTTCCTGATTCTGGCTGACGATCTCCGCATCGGTGGTCAGCGTGAACGTGCCGTTCAGCGCCTTGGCGGCGGCGTCGCCCGATCCGCCACCCATGCCGGCCGGCCCCTGGCTCTTGTCGAAACCGTTGGAAAAGCCCGGTGCCTTCACCCGCACCCGGTCCGCCCCGCGCATTTCCACCGCGACGAAGGGCAGCACGATCTGCGCGTCGATGTTGAAGGGGAAGAGGAAGGCATGGTCCAGCCTTCCGCTGATCGCATAGTCGATCGCGAATTTGTGATCGCCCAGATACTGGACCGACCGGAACCCCTTTTCCTTGGTGAGCGCGCTCGCCATCGCCTGCATCTGCGCATCGTCGCCGCT
This sequence comes from Sphingobium sp. L-44, assembly GCF_056859495.1. Taxonomy (NCBI): domain Bacteria; kingdom Pseudomonadati; phylum Pseudomonadota; class Alphaproteobacteria; order Sphingomonadales; family Sphingobiaceae; genus Sphingobium; species Sphingobium sp. L-44. The sequence continues at coordinate 109,554 of NZ_JBSXOQ010000123.1, forward strand.
GGTCTTGTCGAACTGGGGCTCGGCGGGCGGTGTAGGCGTCTTGCTCTGGCTCTGCGCCACCTTCTGCAGCACGGCCTCCTCGCCCTCGGGCGGGGCGACGCCTTCCAGCGGATCCTCCTCCGCATCACTGTTGAGGCCCCCCAGCGCCTTGTCCATGTCCGACGCCAATATCTCGCCCTTATAGGCAAAGGCGAAGCTGCGGTCGGCGCGGATGTCGAGCGTGGAGGTGAAGCTGCCGGGGGTCACCAGGCATCCGGGCAACATCAGCAGCGCCGCCAGCGCGCCCGCCGCGCGGGACAATAGGACCATGGCGAACCCCCGTTCGTCTGCGCGACGATATGGGCGGGGCAGGGCGCCCTACCCACATCGCCGCAAGATGGTGCCCGGCGGCCGCTTACCGGCTGGTGGCGGCGTACAGGGCGATCGCTGCCGCATTGGAGACGTTCAGGCTCTCCATGCGCGGGCTGATCGGCAGCTTAGCGATAATGTCGCAATGCGCCATGGTGTTGTGGCGCAGCCCTTCGCCCTCGGCGCCCAGCACCAGCGCGACGCGCGATTCGCCGATCGCGTCGGCCAGCACGGTGTCGCAGTCGCCGTCCAGGCCGATGCGCCAGTAACCGGCTTCGGCAATCTCTTCGAGCGCACGGGCCAGATTCACCACCCGCACCCAGGGCACGGTTTCCAGCGCGCCCGACGCGGCGCGGGCCAGTACGCCCGATTCGGGCGGCGCATGCCGGTCCTGCGTCACGATGCACAGCGCGTCGAAGGCGGCGGCCGAACGCAGGATTGCGCCGACATTATGCGGGTCGGTCACCTGGTCGAGCACCAGAATCGGGCGCTGGTCGTCCTGCCCCTGTTCCAGCACCTCGCCCAGCCAGACATCATCGAGCGGCTCGACTTCGGCGACGATGCCCTGATGCGGCGCATCCGACGGCACCATCCGGCCCATGTCGGCGACGTCGGAATAGACGATCGGCAGCACGGGCGGCAGGTCGAGCGCGCCGATCGCTTCGCGCGTGCCCCATATCTTGCGCACGACGCGGTTCGGATTGGCGAGCGCAGCCGTGATGGCGTGGCGTCCGTAGAAGCGGGGGAAGGCGCCTTTCGGCTTGCCGGTACGATGTCCTCTTTTCATGTTTTCGCTCTTTTCACATCACCCCATTGACAGGCAAGCCTCCATTCGCCATTGAGCCGCCTCCAGCGCGGCGGGACAGCAAATTTCCACCGCGTAGGGCACTGGACAGGTGGCCGAGTGGTTAAAGGCAGCAGACTGTAAATCTGCCCGGGTTTCCGTACGCTGGTTCGAATCCAGCCCTGTCCACCACTGCCCTCATCGGCGCGCCGCCTCTTTCGGGTTTCCGGTCCGCGCGCCGCTCCAGCCGAGCCCGTTACCGCAAGAGGAACGCCGCTTGGCCTGGGTCATTCTCGGCATTGCCGTATTCACCGAAATCATCTGGGCATTGAGCCTGAAATGGGCCGCAACTATCGGCAGCTGGCAGGCATCGGCCGTGCCGATCGGCCTCAGCTTCCTCAACATGGGCCTTTTGGCGCTGGCGATGCGGGATCTGCCGGCGGGCACCGCCTATGCGATCTGGACGGGCCTGGGCGCCGTGGGCGTCATCATCGGCGGCATGATTCTCTATGGCGATCGGGTCAACATGGCCCAGATCGGCTTCATGGCGATGATCGTGATCGGCGTGGTCGGCACCAAATTGTCGGCTCAGGCGTGATTGCTACTCCTGATTCGCGTAACATGATTCGGCGCATGGCCTGATCGCGGGATCGGGGCGTCGCGCCGCAGGCTTATTGCCGCAGCGCAACAAAAACGGCGGAAGTCCGTTTGTCTTCGGACAAGCCCCGTTCATTCTTCCCCGGTTACGCTCTCTCCCGCATGACTCTTGATCGCCGCGACCTCCTGATCCGCACCCTGGGCGGTGTCCTCGCCCTTGGCATCCCCCGCCGCGCACTGGCGCAGGCCGACGTTGCCCGCGTCGATGCGCTGATCGCGAAGATGACGCTGGAGGAGAAGGCCGGGCAGATGACCTGCCTCGCCGACAGCTTCCGTCCCTTCAACCCGCCCAATCCGGCGGCCGGCATCCAGGACGAGAAGCGCCTGGCGGACGAGATTCGCAAGGGCCGGGTCGGCTGCCTGTTCAACGGCATTGGCGTTGCCGGCGGGCGCCGCGCGCAGGAAATGGCGGTCAAGAACAGCCGCCTGGGCATCCCGCTGCTGCTGGCGGGCGACGTGATTCACGGGCTCAAGACCATCTTTCCCGTGCCGCTGGGGGAGGCTTCCTGCTTCGATCCCTTGCTGGTGGAAAAGACCGCGCGGGTCATGGCGGTGGAGGCGACGGCAGCCGGCCTGCACCTCACCTTCGCGCCGATGGTCGATGTCGCGCGCGACCAGCGCTGGGGCCGGGTGGTCGAGGGCGCGGGCGAGGATGTCTATCTGACCGGCCTGTTGTCGGCGGCGCGGATTCGCGGCTTCCAGGGGCGCGACCTGCGCCGCGACGATTCGCTGCTCGCCTGTCCCAAGCATTTCGCCGCCTATGGCGCGGTCGCGGCGGGCCTCGAATATGGCAGCGTCGACATCAGTGACGAGACGCTGCGCGAAACCCATTTGCCGCCCTTCGGCAAGGCCTTTGCCGCCGGCGCGCTCACCACCATGGCCGCCTTCAACGAGATTAACGGCGTGCCCGCCACCGCCGACCGCGAATTGCTGACCGACATATTGCGCGGCGAGATGCAGTTTCGCGGCTTCGTCTTCTCCGACTACACCGCCGACGAGGAACTGGTCGCCCATGGCTTTGCCGAGGATGAGCGCGACGCCGCCCGCCTCGCGGTGCTGGCCGGGGTCGATATGTCGATGCAGAGCGGCCTCTATATCCGCCATATCCCCGATCTGGTGAAGAGCGGCGCGGTGCCGATGGCGACGGTCGACGTTGCCGTGCGCCGCATCCTTTATGTGAAGACCGCGATGGGGCTGTTCGACAATCCCTGGCGCTCGCTCGACGAAGAGGTTGAAAAGGCGCGCATCGGCACGCCCGCCCATCATGCGCTGGCGTGTGAGGCGGCGGCGCGATCGGTCGTGCTGCTCAAGAATGAGGGGGTGCTGCCGCTTGATCCCGCTGCCGGGCAAAGGATCGCGCTGATCGGCCCGTTCGGCGAGGACAAGGCCAATCTCTACGGCCCCTGGGCCTTTTACGGCGATCCCGACAAGGGTGTCGACATCGCCACCGGCCTGCGCGCGGCGATGCCCGATCCCGCGAAGCTGACGGTCGAACTGGGCTGCGCGGTCAACGGCCCGATCAAGGACGGGATCGCCCGCGCCGTCGCGGCGGCGAAGGCGGCGGACGTGGTGATCCTGGCGGTCGGCGAATCCCAGGCGATGTCGGGCGAGGCGCAGTCGCGCACGATGATCGAGCTGCCCTCCTCGCAACAGGCGCTGGCCGATGCGATCGCCGCCACCGGCAAGCCGGTCGTCGTGCTGCTGCGCCATGGCCGCGCGCTCGCCCTGCATGACGGTGTCGCCAATGCCCAGGCGTTGCTGGCAACCTGGTTCCTGGGGTCGGAAACCGGCCATGCGCTGGCCGACATTATGTTCGGCAAGGTCGATCCCTCGGCCAAGCTGCCGGTCAGCTTCCCCTGGGAAAGCGGGCAGGAGCCTTTCTTCTACGACCGCAAGTCGACCGGCCGACCGACGGTGGACAATGGCAGTACCGAATATAAGGCGCGCTACGCCACCACCGACAACAGCGCCCGCTTCCCCTTCGGCCATGGCCTCAGCTACACCGATTTCGCCCTCAGCGACCTGAAGCTCTCCGACACCGCGCTGCGCTGGGACGGCGCGGTGGAGATCACCGCGCGCCTCACCAACAAGGGCAAGCGCAAGGGCAGCGAGGTGGTGCAGCTCTATATCCGCGACCGCGTCGCCAGCCGCACCCGTCCGATCCGCGAACTGAAGCGCATCCAGCGCGTGACCCTGTCGCCCGGCGATTCCACCCAGGTCCGCTTCACCCTGTCGCGCACCGACCTCGAATTTGTCGGCGCCGGCAACCGCCGTATCGCCGAGCCGGGGCTGTTCGACCTGTGGGTCGGCCAGTCCTCGACCGGCGGCCTGCACGGCCAGTTCACCCTCTACGCGGCGGCGCCGACTTCTCCGCCACCAAAAGGCTGACCGCTCCGATCCACCCTCTCTCATAGGAAAATCCGATCACTGTGACGGAATCGATTCGTTTCGATCCGCCGCCGTGCAGGACTACCCCTTTTCCCGCCTTGAACAGGCAGAACAGGACAGGGGAGAGAAACATGTCCACGACCCGCATTTCCACATTCGCTTTGGCGTGCGCGCTGCTCGCCAGCCCGGCGCTCGCCGCAGAAACCAAGCCCGCCGCCGCTGCGCCCGCCGTCGCCGAAAAGCCCGGCGGCATGACCAACAAGGACTGGTGGCCCAACCGCCTCGACCTCACCGCCCTGCGCCAGCATGAGGCGACCCGCGCCAATCCCTATGGCGCCGACTATGACTATGTGAAGGAATTCAACAGCCTCGACCTCGAAGCGGTCAAGGCCGACATCCGCAAGGTGCTGACCACGTCGCAGCCCTGGTGGCCGGCGGACTATGGCCATTATGGCCCCTTCTTCATCCGCATGGCCTGGCACAGTGCCGGCACCTATCGCGTCGGTGACGGCCGCGGCGGATCGGATGGCGGCGAACAGCGCTTCGATCCGCTCAACAGCTGGCCCGATAATGTCAGCCTCGACAAGGCCCGCCGCCTGGTCTGGCCGATCAAGCAGAAATATGGCCGCAAGCTGAGCTGGGGTGACCTGATGGTCCTGTCCGGCAATGTCGCGCTGGAGGATATGGGCTTCAAGACCGTGGGCTTTGCCGGCGGCCGCATCGACGCCTGGCAGCCGGACGTCGTCTATTGGGGCCCGGAAACCAAGATGATGGGCACCGAGCGCTCCAATCCCGACGGCTCGCTCAAGCGTTCGCTCGCCGCGACCACCATGGGCCTCATCTATGTGAACCCCGAAGGCCCCGGCGCCAATCATGATCCCAAGGGCGCCGCCGCAGACATCCGCCGCGCCTTCGGCAATATGGCGATGGATGACGAGGAAACGCTGGCGCTGATCGCGGGCGGCCACACCTTCGGCAAGGCGCATGGCGCCAAGAAGCCCGAGGAATGCCTGGGCGCGGAACCCGCCGCCGCCGGCATCGAGGATCAGGGCTTCGGCTGGAAGAACAAGTGCGGCAAGGGCAATGCCGAGGATACGCTGACCTCGGGCCTGGAAGGCGCCTGGTCCGCCACGCCGACCCAGTTCACCACCCAATATATCGACAATCTGCTGAACTTCGACTGGGTCAAGACCAAGAGCCCGGCCGGCGCGACCCAGTGGATCCCGACCGATCCCGCCACCGCGCAGATGGTTCCCGACGCGCATGTGAAGGACAAGCGGCACGCGCCGATCATGTTCACCACCGACATCGCGCTCAAGGAAGATCCCGGTTTCCGCAAGGTGCTGGAAAGCTGGCAGAAGGATCCCGAGCTGTTCAGCAAGGCCTTCGCCCGCGCCTGGTTCAAGCTGACCCATCGCGATCTTGGCCCGCAGGCCCGCTATCTCGGCAAGGACATCCCGTCCGAAACCTATAGCTGGCAGGATCCGCTACCCAAGGCGAGCTTCACCCCCGTCAGCGCCGCCGATCAGGCAAAGCTGAAGGCCGCCATACTGGCGTCGGGCCTCACCGGGCCGGAACTGGTGCGCACCGCCTGGGCCTCGGCCGCGACCTTCCGCAGCACCGACATGCGCGGCGGCGCCAATGGCGCGCGCCTGCGGCTCGACCCGCAGCGGGGCTGGGCGGTCAACGACCCGGCGGAGCTGAACAAGGTGCTGACGAAGCTGACCGCGATCCAGAAGGATTTCGCCAAGTCCGGCAATCAGGTGTCGATGGCCGACCTCATCGTGCTTGGCGGCAACGCCGCGGTCGAGCAGGCGGCGCAGAAGGGCGGCTACAGCATCACAGTGCCCTTCACGCCGGGCCGGGTCGACGCAGCGCAGGCGCAGACTGATGTCGCCTCCTTCGCCTATCTGGAGCCCAAGGCGGACGGCTTCCGCAACTGGTATGGCCCCAGGGCGGAGGTCAGCCCTGCCGATGCGCTGGTGGACAAGGCCGATGCGCTCGACCTCACCGTGCCGGAAATGACCGTGCTGGTCGGCGGCATGCGGGCGCTCGGCGCCAATAGCGGCGGATCGAAGAATGGCGTGCTGACCACCCGTCCGGGGACGCTCAGCAACGACTTCTTCGTCAACCTGCTGACGATGGACACCGTGTGGAGCAAGTCGGCGACGCCGGGCCTCTATGACGGCAAGGACCGGGCCAGCGGCGCGGCGAAGTGGACGGCGACCCCGGTCGACCTGATCTTCGGCTCCAATTCCGAACTGCGCGCTGTGGCCGAAGTCTATGCCGAGGACGACGCGAAGGAGAAGTTCGTCACCGACTTCGCCGCCGCCTGGACCAAGGTCATGAACGCGGATCGCTTCTGAAAATAAGGAACCCGGCGGCGCACGGCGTCGCCGGGTTCTTGGTATCGGATTGGCGGGAGCGATCTGAAGCGGACGTTTCCTACTCCCCTCCCTTCCAGGGAGGGGCCGGGGGTGGGTGCGCCGCGTAGCGGCGGTCTACGGTCGATAGGGCAGAAGCTCGCTACGCTCGCCACCCACCCCAACCCCTCCCTGGAAGGGAGGGGCTATGTCTTGTTCCCACCCAAATCCGCCGCTCCTTCTTTCTCCTCCGCGCTCTTCGCGGCTCCGCGCGAATAATGAATCACGCGGAGCCGCGAAGGGCGCGGAGAAGGGGGTATGAAGGACTGGAAAACAGTCTGGCGCTTAGCTGCTCCAGAATAGCGTTGCGTCGTTCCGCAAGCTGAACCCGCGTCAGCATCCATCCACCCCCAAAATAAAAGGCGCCCTGGTCTCCCACGGCGCCCTTCTTTTATCAGAACTTGTAGTTCGCGCTGATCGTGAAGTTGCGCGGGGCGCCGTAGCGATATTGGCTGAACGAACCGGCCTGGCTGTAATATTTCTTGTCGAACAGATTTTCGACATTGGCCTGGAGCTGCAACTGCTCGGTCACGGCATAGCGCGCCATCAGGCTGACCAGAGTATAGCCGTCCTGCTGGAAGCGGAAGGGCACGGCCGGCGTGGTGCCGGGGATGGTGCCGTCCGAATAGGCCTTGCTGCGATAATTGACGCCGCCGCCGATGGTCAGGCCGGTCAGCACGCCCGGCAGGTCATAGGTGGTGAAGATCTTGAGCAGCTTGCGCGGCTGCGCGGTGTTCACGTCATTGCCGTCCGGATCCTCGATCTTGAACTGGCTGTAGCTGGCATTGACGTTCCAGCCCGGCAGCGGCTGGCCGGTGGCTTCCAGTTCGAAGCCCTTGCTGGTGACACCTTCGACCGCGCGATAGGGCTGGAAGGTCTGGCCGTTCAGGATGATTTCCGGGCCGTCCATCTCGCCGACATTATCCTGCTCGATGCGGAACAGTGCGATCGAGGTCTGCAGCGCATCGCCGAAGAAGCTGCTCTTGAGGCCGATTTCATAGGCGGCGCCGTTCAGCGGATCGAGCAGGCGCTGTTCGCGGTCATAGCGGTTCTGCGGCTGGAAGATCTTGGTATAGCTGGCATAGACGCGATGGTTCGCCGTGATGTCGTACAATGCGCCGACATAGGGGATGAACACATTGTCGTCGCCATAGTCGCTCGGCCCGCTCCAGGCGAAGCCGCGCTGGTTCCAGCTGGCGATACGGCCGCCCAGGATGACCTTGAACGGATCGGCGACGTTCAGGCGGAACGCGCCATAATAGCCGGTCTGCTCGATCCGTTCCTGTTCGTTGCGCACCGCGTCGGTGCCCCAGATCGGCTCGGGATAGGGCACGCCTTCCTGGCCGAGCACCGGCACGTCCGTCAGCCAGGGCGAGGGCGCTACATAATTGTCGGTGTGCCGCTTCAGCACGCTGTGCAGCGCGCCCAGCACAACCTCATGATCGCGGCCGAACAGCGCCACCTGGCCCTTCAACTGGGCGTCGATGCTGTTCTGGATGCTTTCGCCCTTGGACTTGTAGGGGTTGGTGCCGTCCATCGTGCCGGTCGCCTTGTCGACGCCGCCATAGAGATAGAGAAGCTGCGTATCGCCGGTGGTCTTGAGCCGGTTGTAATTGGCGGTCAGGTTCCAGCGATCGCCAAATTCCTGGCGCACCGTGGCATAGATATTCTGGTTGGTGGTGTTCCAGTAGGTCCAGTCCGCCGCCGTGGTCTGCGACCGGGGCAGGTCGGTCAGCGTGCCGTCGGTGTAGAAGGTGGGCAGCGCCCCCCAGGTCGCGCCCTTGGGCTTGCTGTCCTGGTGGCTCATGCCGACGCGGACCAGCGTGCTATCGGTGACGTCGGCCTCGACCACGCCATAGAGGACCCATTTCTTGCGGTCCTGGATGTCGATGAAATAGTCGCCCTTTTCATAGCGACCGACCAGCCGGGCGCGGATGCGGCCATCGGCGGTCAGCGCGCCGCCAATGTCGGCCGACAGGCGCCAGGTGTTCCAGCTGCCGATGCTGGCATTGACATAGCCGGTCAGGTCGGTGGCATCGGCATGCTTGCGCACCAGGTTGACCGACGCGGACGGATCGCCTGCGCCCGACAGCAGGCCGGTCGCGCCGCGCACGACCTCGATCCGTTCATAAATGGAGACGTCGATGCTGGTCTCGCCATTGCCGCCGGCCAGGGTCCAGGCGGCGGGCACGCCGTCGACCTGGGTGTTGCGGATTTCGAAGCCACGCGCGTAGAAGCTGTTGCGCACGTCATCGACTTCGTTGGCGGATACGCCCACCGCATTGGTGATGACGTCCTTCACGCTGATCAGATTTTGGTCGAGGATGCGCTGCGCGGTCATGATGCTGACCGACTGCGGGGTTTCCTGCACCGTCAGGCCCAGGCCCGTCGCGGTGTCGATCTTGTCGGGCAGCGTATAGGTGCCGGTGACGACGATCTGGTCGTCGCGATTCTCATCGGCCGGTGCGGCATTGGTCTGCGCGGCGGCGGGAAGGGCGACGACGCATAGTGCGACGCCGGCAAGCCAGTGATATTTGGACAGCATGAAGACCCCTGTTTTCTGGTAGGAAATTGGGCGTCGTCCTAAGCGGTATTGCGAGGCGATCGCAACAATAATGCGAATGCGTCGCAATGCTATTTTGCGCAAAATATGCAAATATTTCCGTCTGTGACCATATTGCCACAGATCCCGCCGTCGACCGGCGGGTGATGCGCGTTGCGGCTGCGGCCGGTCGAGGCGTCCATCGGCCTGCTTCCGCACGCCCACGCAGACCGGATCGTCAAATAATGTTTCAAGTCAATGGCATGAAAGCGCAAAAATAGAAATTCGGAATTTGTTCCACGCGGACGCTGATTTTTGTTTCACAACAAGAGTGGTCTTCATCGCGAAGTGTGATGGAAATCTATAGCTGTTCTGACTTAAGTGGATCGCGTTAACACTTTCGGTCTTCGCCTTCGTTTCGTCGCATCATCCACTCATCTGGCCTGCGCGACACGGCCGGAACACGGGCTGTTCATGCAGCAGAAAGCCGGACACGAACAGGCAATGTGTCTGGCGCATCCCACGGCGCCAAGACGTCAAAATTTATGAAGGTCAGAAGAAGGGGGTTCTGACGGCCGGAAACGCCACCAGGCGGCCGCCGTCGGACGACAAGCTGCAATGCTGCAGGCCCGACCGATCGAGAAGTGAAGGAGCAGCGTGATGCCTATCATGTCCAAAAACCAAAAATATCTTGTGATGCTTGCCCTGCTGGCCGGGGCCGCCCCGGCCGCCGTCGTGGCGCAGGACCAGGCCCAGGACGCGCCGCCGGCCGATGTGTCGGCCAGTGTCGCCATGCCGGCCGCCGAGCTGACGGAGGGGCCCGAGATCAAGGGCATCATCTCTGCGCGCAGCGGCGACCGGATGCAGGTGACCGCTGCCGATGGCAGCAAGAGCGTCATCACCATCAATGACGAGACCAAGATCAGCGCCAGCAAGGGGCTGTTCGGCCTTGGCCGCGACCATCTGGCCGCGACGTCGCTGCTGAACGGTCTGCCGGTGACGGTGAAGACCCTGCAGGCCGGCGAAGGGCTGCTCGCCAGCAAGATCGCCCTGCAGAACAAGGATCTCAAGACCGCGTCGATGATCAACAACGGCACGGCCCAGCGGTTCGATGAACAGACCGCCGCGACCGAGGCGCTGCGCGGCCGCATGGGTGAGATCGACCAGTATAATGTGAAGAGCACGACCAACGTCAATTTCGACACCGGCAAGGCGGTGCTGTCGGATCAGGCAAAGAATGATCTCTGCGCTGCGGCGACCTCGGCCAATGGCATGAGCAACGCGCTGCTGCTGGTCGTGGGCTATACCGACTCCACCGGCGGCGAGGAGCTGAATCAGGAGCTCAGCGAAAAGCGTGCCTCGCGCGTGGTCAATTATCTGCAGCAGGCGTGCGGCTGGAAGCCCTATCGCATGCTGACGCCCACCGGCATGGCCGAGGCCGATCCGGTGGCCAGCAACGACACGATCGAGGGCAAGGCGCAGAATCGCCGCGTCGCGGTCAATATCCTTGTCAGCAAGGCCGTCGACGGCCTCTGACACCTGCGGGGTGGGCCTTTGGTCCACCCCGTTTTCCGCGTGTCGACCGCGCGACTTCGCAAAAATCTCCTATTGCGAAGTGGCGACTGCGGACCGGCAGCGGCGCAAATGCGTCCTCTGCGACACTATATATTTTGCAGCTTTCGCAAGCGCGCCAAGCCGCTTCACCCCCCGCCGCAGCTCTGCTACAGGCGCGGCCATGCTTAACTTGAACGGTATCACCGTGCGCCTGGGCGGCCGCACCATCCTCGACCGCGCCGGCGCCGCACTGCCGCCGCGCAGCCGCGTCGGCCTCATCGGCCGCAACGGCGCGGGCAAGTCGACCCTGATGAAGGTGATGATCGGCCAGCTCGACCCGGACGAGGGCAGTTGCGACATGCCGCGCGACACCCGCCTCGGCTATATCGCCCAGGAAGCCCCCTCGGGCACCGCCACCCCATTCGACACCGTGCTCGCCGCCGACAAGGAACGCGCCGAACTGATGGCGGAGGCGGAGCATACCGAAGATCCCGACCGCCTCGGCCATATCTATGAGCGGCTAACCACGATCGATGCCTACACCGCGCCCGCGCGCGCCGCCCGCATCCTCGTCGGCCTCGGCTTTGACGAGGAAATGCAGGGCCGTCCGCTTGACAGCTATTCGGGCGGCTGGAAGATGCGCGTGGCCTTGGCGGCGTTGCTCTTCTCCAACCCGGACCTGCTGCTGCTCGACGAACCGTCGAACCATCTCGATCTCGAAGCGACCTTGTGGCTGGAGAATTTCCTCAAGGCCTATCGCGGCACCGTGGTCATCATCAGCCATGAGCGCGACCTGCTCAACAATGTTGTCGACTATATCCTGCATCTCGAAGGCGGGAAGGTGACCCTCTATCCCGGCGGTTATGACGCGTTCGAGCGCCAGCGCGCCGAGCGCCTGGCCCAGCAGGAGGCGGCACGCGCCAAGCAGCAGGCCGAGCGCGAGAAATTGCAGGATTATGTCGCCCGCAACTCGGCCCGCGCCTCGACCGCGAAGCAGGCCCAGTCGCGCGCCAAGGCGCTGGCCAAGATGCAGCCCATTGCCGCTGCGATCGAAGACCCCAGCCTGCATTTCGGTTTCCCCAGCCCCGCCGAACTGCGCCCGCCGCTCATCACCATGGACATGGCTTCGGTCGGCTATGACGACACGCCGATCCTGCGGCGCGTCAATCTGCGCATCGATCCCGATGATCGTCTGGCGCTGCTCGGCCGCAACGGCAACGGCAAGACCACGCTGGCCCGCCTGATCGCGGCGCAGCTGGCGCCGATGGAAGGCGCGATCAACAGTTCGGCCAAGATGAATGTCGGTTACTTCACCCAATATCAGGTGGAGGAACTGGACGTCACCGACACGCCGCTGGAGCATATGACCCGCGTCATGAAGGGCGCGACGCCCGGTGCGGTGCGTGCCCAGCTCGGCCGCTTCGGCTTTTCCGGCGAGCGCGCGACGCAGAAGGTCGGCTCCATGTCGGGTGGCGAGCGCGCCCGGCTGGCACTGGCGCTCATCACCCGTGACGCGCCGCACCTGCTGATCCTCGACGAACCGACCAACCATCTGGACGTCGACAGCCGCGAGGCGCTGGTGCAGGCGCTCAACGAATATTCGGGCGCGGTGGTGATCGTCAGCCACGACCGCCACATGATCGAACTGGTCGCCGACCGGCTGGTGCTGGTCGACAATGGCACGGCCCAGCCGTTCGACGGATCGCTCGACGATTATACCGACATCATCCTGCGCAAGGCGGACGGCAATCCGTCGGGCGGCGATGCGCCCAAGGTCGATCGCAAGGCGGACAAGAAGGCTGCCGCCGAATGGCGCGAGAAGCAGAAGACGCTCAAGAACGCCGTCAACAAGGCCGAGCGCGAAATGTCCACGCTGATCGCCGAGCGCAAGCGGATCGACGCCATACTGTCCGATCCCAAGAGCGCAACCGGGGCCGAGGCGAAGATGACCACCAGCGAACTGATGGTGAAGCGCGCCGCAGTCGAGAAGAAACTGGAAGCGGCCGAGGAAGTCTGGATGGAGGCCGGCGCGGCGCTCGAGGCGGGCTGATTCTCCGGCTTTAGACCCTGATTCACGCCATCGGTGAAAGCGCGGAGCGCTTCCACCTCAGACGATCAGGGTCTAGAATGTCAGCGGTGGCGCACCCGCTTCGTTGGAGCGGGTGCGGATCACGATCTGCCAGGTGGCGATGAACAGGGCGGCGATCACCGGCCCGATAACGATGCCGTTGAAACCGAACAATTGCAGCCCGCCGAGCGTGGTGATCAGCACCACATAGTCGGGGATGCGGGTGTCGCGGCCGACCAGGATCGGGCGCAGCAGATTGTCGACCATGCCGATCACGAACATGCCGCAGAAGATCAGGATCAGCCCCTTCCAGATCGCGCCGGTCGCCAACAGATAGATCGCCACCGGGGCCCAGATGAGGCCGGTGCCGACGGCCGGCAGCAGCGAGAAGAAGCCCATCATCACGCCCCAGAGCAGGGCGCCGGAAATGCCCAGTGCGCCGAACACCAGCCCGCCGATCAGCCCCTGCAATATGGCGACGACGATGCTGCCCTTGATCGTGGCGCGGATGACGATGACGAATTGCCGCATCAGTGCGCGGCGATGCAGCACCCGCAGCGGCGCGGCCCGGTCCAGCTTGCGCGTCAGGTCGAGCCCGTCGCGCAACAGGAAGAAGGTGAGATAGAGCATCACCGTCAGCGCGATGATGAAGCTGAAGGCGCCCTGGCCGATCAGGAAGGCCTGGGCCGCGACGGTGCGGAAACTGGCGGTCAGGCCGTCGGTCAGCAGCCGCTGGACCGCCGCGAAATTGGATATGCCCAGCCGCCGCAGGCCGATCGACGCCCAGTCGGGCAGCGCCGCCTGGAACTGCGCGAACATGTGGGGAATGTTGATCTTCCCCACATTGATCTGGGCGTAGAGCGCGGTCGCTTCCTGCACCAGCGCGATCGACAGGATGATGGCCGGCACGATGACGATCGCGATGATCAGCAACAGCGTCAGCAGCGCGGCGCTGTTGCGATGACCGGGGATCAGCTTGAGCAGCCCCTGGTTCACCGGGATGAACAGGATGGCGACGATCACGCCCCAGAGGATCGCCCCGAAAAAGGGCTCCACCACCAGCGCGAAGGCGATGGAAACCAGCACCACCAGGGCGACGAACACCCCATCCTCAATCTGCGTTCGGCGATGCCGGCTCTGTCGTTCCATGTCCGCTTCTTGGCAGAAACCGTTACGTTAATCCATGCATCGCATGGCCTTATTGCGCCTTGGCGTCAAAGCTGAAGGTCACCATCACTTTGGGATCAAGGCCGGTGCTGCTGTCGCCATTGCCCACGCCAAAGGGCAGGCGGGCGACGCTGGCCGATCCGCTGACCTTGCGGCTTGTGCCGCTGCCCGACAGGGTGAAGCGGATCGCTTGCGGCTTGGCCACGCCCTTCAGCGTCAGCGTGCCATGGGCGCGATAGCCGTTGGCGCCGCTCTTCTCCGCACCCTTGGCGACGAAGGTCGCGGTCGGGTGGGCGGCGCTGCCAAAGAACTCGTCGCCCGGCAGCATGCCGTCCTTGTATGCGTCGCCAACGCTGGCCGATGCCATGTCGATCGTCACCTTGATGTCGGCGCTTTCGGGATGGTCGGGATCCATCACGATCTTCGCGGTCCATTTCGAGAAACTGCCGCTGATCGTCTCGCCGCTGTTGCCGACCGCAAAGCCGATCTTGCCGCCGGGTTGCACGGCCCAGGCGGGCGGCGAGCCGGCGGGTTCCTCGGCGACGGCTGCGGTCTCGTTCGCAGCCGGGGCGGCGGCATTGTCGCTCGCATTGCCGGCGGCTTCGACGGCATTGTCTTCGACCGGCGCCTCGACCGCATTGGCGGCGGGGGCAGCGGGCGCAGCGGGCGCTTCAGGCACTGCACCCGGCAGGATCGCCCGGCCCAGCAGGAAGCCGACGAGGATCAGCGCGGGCAATCCCAGCAGCAAGGCGGTCGAACGGCCCGGCACCATCCGCCAGATCAGCCCGTCGCGCATCATCACATGATGGCGCAGCGCGCCCGCGACATGCAGCGCGACCAGCGCGATGCCGATCCAGGCGAGCAGGCTGTGGCCACCCTCGGCCAGGCCATGGCTTGCCATCGGCAGCGGCAGATGGGGCAGGGGAATGACGCCGAAGAACAGCGTCGGCACCTTGACCTTGGCGGTCGAGACCAGCGCCCAGCCGGTCAGCGGCGCGCCCAGCATGAAGGCATAGAGGCCGACATGGACGCCGGACGCCAGCGCGCCCTGCCAGCCGCCCTCCAGCTTGGCCGGGCGCGGCTTCCACCAGCGCACGCCGATGCGCAGCAGCGTCAGCAGCAGCACCGTGATGCCGATCGACTTGTGCAACTGGAACAGCGCAAAGCCGCGCGCGCCCAAACTGCCCAGCGCCCAGCCGACGGCAATCTGAAAGGCAAGCAGGGCGGCGATCGCCCAGTGCAAGATGATGGCGGCCAGGCTGTAACGCTGCGGCATATGGACTACCCCGAAAATGACCCTGTTGGATTGGGCGCAAAATTATGTCGCGGGGGTAATGAAGTCCATCGTCGCAGCCGGAAACGATCCGTTGCCGGGTGGATCAGCGCAGGTCGATCGGCGCCGCCTCCGCGTCGGGCAGGCTGGCGCCCATCGCCTTGGCCAGGGTCGGCGCGATCGCGCGCATGTCGATCAGGCCCAGATCCTTGCCCGGCTTCACCCCCGATCCCATCGCCATGAAGGTGGCGCGGAGATTGGCCGGGCCGGGGAAGTAGCCGTGCATGCCCTTGACCGGTGTCGGCGCGACCAGCGGCGCATTGGCGCCGCGGAAGATATCGGTGACGAAGCCGGGCTTCAGGTTGATCGTGAAGGCTGCCTGCGGATTGCCGCCGAGCTTTGTCATTTCCGCCCGGTCGACGATGCGGTCGATGCCGTTGGCGGGGTTGGCGGCCAGCCTGTCGAGCAGGCCCTTCACCTTGTCGGCCAGCATCTTGTCGTCGGGCCGGGCGAGCATGATCGCGGCCGACCCGCCGCCGATCCAGGGCATGGCCTGCCAGGAGGCGATCTTGTCGTCCGCGCCCAGGGTGATGAGGCCGGCGTCGATGAAGGGGCGGAACAGGTTGAGGCCGCTATGCGTCGCCTCGAACCCATGGTCGCTGACCAGCGCGATCAGCGCGTCGGGATGGGCCTTGCGCTCGGCCCCGACCAGATCGCCGACGATCGCGTCGATCTTTTCCAACACGGCCTTGGCGGCCGGCGTGTCGGGACCGCTGCCATGCTGCTCATGGTCGAGTGCGGTGAGGTAGACGGTCAGGAAGTCGGGCTGGTGCGCGGCGATCAGGGCGGTGGCGAACCGGCCCCTGTTCTGGTCGCCGGACAGGCTCTCGTCGATGCCCATGGCATAGGGCTGGCCGACCGCCCGTTCCAGCTCCGCCTTCAAACCCGGCGTCGCCAGCGCATCCAGCAATTGCGCGTCATCGGCATGGCCGGTGCGCCAGATTTGCGGCAGGTTCCAGCTTATGCCCTTCGCGGCGACGCTGACCGGCCAGTGGACATTGCCGGTGGAAAGCCCGGCTTTCGCCGCCGCATCCCACAGCATCGGCACCTTCACATCCTGCGCATACCAATACCAGCCGCCTTGGTTGATCTGCATCGGGTCGAAGCTGTTGTTGCTGACGATGCCATGTTTGCCCGGCGACACGCCGGTCATTAGCGTGGTGTGGCTGGGATAGGTCAGGGTCGGCAGCACGCCGGTGACGCCCGAGGCATGGGCGCCATCGGTCAGGAACCGGCGCAGATTGGGCAAGGCAAGGCCGCGCTTGTCCGCCTCCAGCACGTCGCCGGGACGCAGCCCGTCGATCGAGATCAGCAGCACCGGCTCGGCCAGCGCCGGGAGCGGCGTGACGGCGAGCAGGGCGGAGGCAAGCAGCGCGGCCTTGTTCATCTTAGAAACCCGCCTTGAGGGTGACGAAGAATTGCTGCGGCGCGCCGATCAGCAGCGTCTGCGCGTCGCCGCTATTGCCAAAGCCGCCCGATCCGATCGTGCTGATATATTTCTTGTCGAACAGGTTGCTGGCGTTGAGCTGCACTTCGATCTGGTCGGTGATGCGATAACCGATCGAGGCGTCCACGATCACCCGGCCATCGACCGACGCATCGTTGGTGTAGCTGTAATAGCGCTTCGACATATAGTTGGCGCCGATCCGGCCGAACAGCGGCCCCTGGTCATAATTGAGTTCGCCGCGCAGCAGATGCTTGGGGCTGTCGACCACGGTCTTGCCCTTGATCGCCGCGACCAGCGTGCCGTCCGAGCTGTTGAGCACATCGTCGCGATAGGTGGCGTCGGTGTAGCTGTAGCTGGCATAGAGGCCGAAGCCCTGGCCCAGGGTCAGGTTACCCGCCGCCTCGATGCCGACGGCGCGAACATTGCCGACATTCTGCAGCGCAGAAGCGAGACCCAGGATCGGGCTGCCGACCTGCACCGCCAGCAGGCGGTTGCGGAAGTTGACCAGATAGGCGCCCAGCGTACCGTTGAAGCGCGAGCTATTATAGCGCAGGCCCAGTTCGTAAGTGTCCGAGCTTTCCGGCTTCAGGTCGTCGCGGATCTGGTCGAAGCCGGCCTGGTTGGTGGAGAAGGGGCCGGTGGTGGTGGCGCTGGCAAAGGCCTTGGTCACCTGGGTGAAGCCACCGAAGATTTCCGCCTCGGGGCTCAGCTCGACGGCGAAGCCGGCATGGGGCTGGAACCAGTCCTCGGCCTTGATCTTGCCCTCGGGGAAGCTGCTCGACACGACCGCCTCGGCCTCGTTGGTGACCTTGAAGCCCTTCCAGCCCAGGTTGATCGTCAGCATGCCCAGGTCGATCTTGTCGCGGACATAATATTGGATCGTGTCGGTGGTGAAATCGAACTCCCACTGGGTCGCGAACGGGTTCTTGGGATAGTCGCGGAAGGACAGACCGGCTTCGGTGCGGCTCTTGAACGCATAGAAGCGGCGGGCCTGGTTGAACTTGTTATTTTCGTACCAGGCGCCGGCTTCCAGCGTCTGGACGCCGATCGTCGCATCGACGCTGCCGAAGGCGCCGATCCGATCCATGTCATATTCGGTGGTGCGGATCGACAGCGGCGAACCGCCGGTGGGGCTGGGGACCGAGGGGGTCGCCCACAGGCCCATGCCGCTATTATTGTGATAATAGCCCTTGATCTTGAAATTGGCATGATCGCCCAGCGGCGTGCTGTAGCCGATCGCACCCAGCCAGTCCTCGCGCAGGCCGGCGGCGTCATAATAGGCGTCCCAGACCGACGTCACATTGTCGGGATAGACGGTGCCGGCGGCGGCGTTGCTGACCGGCGCGCCGGTTTCGCCGCGATTATTGCCGATGTCGGCATAGAGGACCGCCTTGGCATAGTCGGGCGACGTATTGTCCCATTTCCAGCCCAGGCGGTTGATCATGTCCATCGACATGTCCTGATAATCCTGCTCGCGGCGGTCGGAATAGCTCAGCCAGCCATCCAGCTTGCCGTCGCCGACCGGGATCACGACCTTGGCATTGACCATATGCTGGTCCTGCGTGCCCTGGCCCTTCCACTTGTCGGTCGAGCCGTATGCATAAGAGACATAGCCGCGAATGCCGTCGGCACTGCCCATGTTCAGCCGGGCGAAGGCGCGCCAGGTCTCGTCGCTGCCATAGGTGAGGTTGCCCTGTGCGCCCAGCGCATCGGCCGGATCCATCGAGAAGGTCTCGACCGTGCCGCCCAGATTGCCGGTCGACTGGGTGCCCAGCGAGCCCGAGCCCTGCGACACGCGGACGGTGCCGATATTCTCGCTGCTGATGGCGCGGGTGATGTGCAGGCCGTTATGATTGCCATAGCTCATGTCGCCCAGCGGAATGCCGTCGAAAGTGAAGCCGAGCTGGTTCTGGTTGAAGCTGCGGATGCTGACGCGCTGCGACCATTCATAGCTGCCGAACGGATCGGACGATTGGAAATTGACGCTGGGCAGCTTCTCGATGGCTTTGAGCGCATTGGTGCCGGGCGTCAGGGTGACGAGGTCGCGGGTGGTGATTTCCTGGACCTGGCGGGTTTCGCCCCGGCCAAAGACGATGATGCCGGCGCTGTCCGCGTCGGCCGCGGCATCGGCGGCGGGCGCCATGTCCTGGGCAAGGGCGGGTGCGGCGATGCAGGCGGTCGAAGCGAGCAGCAGGCTGAGTGCGTGGCGCATGGTGAAATCCCCCAATCATATGTGATTGGCGGGCGCTCTAGGCTGGGCATGTTGCACTGCAATGTGACTATCGCGACGCTGCGGCGTCAGTTTCGTGACAATATCGTTATGATTTTGTCTGTGTCATAAAGGTCGCAGTCGCGGCATTTTCGCCGCGAACATTGCATCGCAAGATCGCTGGGCTAAGAGCGAAAAAAACAATTTCAAGGAAAGCAGGACATGGCCAAACCCGAATCCTGGCGGTTCAGTCCCGACGCATATCGCTTCATCACGAGCATCGATACGCGTTTCCAGGATCTCGATACCATGGGGCACATCAACAATGTGGCCATTTCCGGTATCTTCGAAACGGCCCGTATCCGCTTTCATCACCATATGGGCCGCCACCCGCAGGAACAGGGCGTGCGCTGGCTGGTGGCCAATGTGAACCTCAACTTCATCGAGGAATCGCATTTCCCCTATCCGTTCGAGGTGCATTGCGCGATCGGTCATATCGGTCGCACCAGCTGGACGATCAGCTCGGCCGGCTTCCAGAAGGGCGTATGCGTCGCCACCTGCGACACCACCGTCGTCACCCATGGGGCGGAGGGGCGTCGCTCGATCGACGATACGCTGCGCGAAGCGATGGAACTCAACTTCATCCGCAAACCGGCAGAATAAGGCCCGGCGCGCCGGCGCGCCGTCAGGCGAAGCCGTGCATCCGGCGCGACCATTGGAAGGCCAGCACCGCCCCCTTGGCGGGCTGGATCATCGCCAGCCCCAATATCGCCGCCAGCGTCGGCCATAGCACCGCCTGCCAGCCGATCGGTATGGCCAGCGCGGCATTGACCTCGATCATCAGCGGCACCAGCAGATGGCCGAGCAGCAGGATGACGATATAGGCCGGGAAATCATCGGCCTGATGCCCGTCCCAGCGCTGGCCGCAATGGCTGCACGCGGCGACCGGTTTCAGGAAGCGCGCGAACAGCTTGCCCTCGCCGCAGGCCGGGCAGCGGCCACGCAGGCCCAGCAGCAAGGCCGGTTTGAACGGACGCGGTTCGCTCGTCGGGGCAGGGGGCTGGTCGGACATGGCTCCTGTCTAAGCCAGCTTTGCCCCGCCGGGCAATCATGCTGCTGCCTGCATCGCTCTTTCGTGCGCGCCAAAGCCTGTTAAGAGGACGCCATGCGCCTGCCTGGTCCCACCGAAGCCTTTGCCCTGTTCGACGATGCGCGCGTCCAGGGGGCAGCGCCCGCACGGCTGTATCGCGATCCGGTGTCGGTCATCGCCGCCTGGCGGATGGAGGAAGTGCAGCCCGCGCTCGACCGCATCGCCGAAGCGCGCGAGGCGGGCCTCCATGCCGCCGGCTATATCAGCTATGAAGCCGGGCTGGCGCTGGAGGATCGGCTGGCGCCGATCGCGCACCGCCCGCCCAAGGGCGGCCCGCAGGCCATGCCCCTGCTCTGGTTCGGCCTGTTCGAGGGCTGCCGCTTCATCCCGGCCGATGGCGTCGCGGACCTGCTGCCCGATCCTGCGGCGGTCAGCGTCGATGCGCCCTGGCCGCTCGTCAGCGAAGCCGACTATCGCGCGCAGTTCGACCAGGTGCAGGAACTGATCCGTGCCGGCGACATCTATCAGGTCAATCTGACCTTCCCGTGCGAATTGCGCTTCGCCGGCGATCCGATGGCGCTCTACGCGGCGCTGCGTCCGCGCGCGCAGGCCGGCTATGGCGGCGTCGTCAACATTGGCGGGCATCAGATATTGTCCTTCTCGCCCGAACTCTTCTTCACCCAGGTGCGCGGGCAACTGACGGCGCGGCCGATGAAGGGCACCGCCGTGCGCGATCATGATCCGGAACGGGATGCCGCCCTGGCGACCGAGTTGGCGCGCGATGCCAAGCAGCGCGCCGAAAATCTGATGATCGTCGACCTGTTGCGCAATGATCTGTCGCGGGTGGCGCGGGCCGGATCGGTCACGGTCCCTGACCTGTTCAAGGTCGAAACCTATCCGACCGTCCATCAGATGGTCTCCACCATTCGCGGCCGGGTGCTGCCGGGGCTGGCGCCGGTCGACGTGCTGCGGGTGCTTTTCCCCTGCGGATCGATCACCGGCGCGCCCAAGGTGCGGGCGATGGAGATCATCGACATGGTCGAGCCTTTTGCCCGCGGCGTCTATACCGGGGCCATGGGCTGGATGGATCCGGCGGGGGACGCGGCTTTCAATGTTGCCATTCGCACCATTTGCGTCGAAGAAGGAAGCGGTATCGGTCGCCTGGGCCTGGGTTCCGGCATCGTTGCGGATTCGGATGCGTCGGCCGAATGGGCGGAATGCCTGGCCAAGGGGCGCTTCCTGTCGCTGGGATGAAAGATGATTGCAGTGGGGCGTGAATAGGTTCGATGTCGGTGGCTGACGGACGATATGATCTGCTCGAGACCATGGCCTTCGATCCGCATGAAGGCGTGCGTCTGCTGGAACTGCATCTGGGCCGGCTGAAGGACAGTGCGCAGGCGCTGGGCTTCGCCTTCGACCGCCACAGCGTGCGCAACGAGCTTCAGGCCGCCACTTTCCGCCTGCGCGAACTCAGCCGCGTGCGGCTGCTGGTGTCGCGCCAGGGCTCGGTGTCGATCGAGGTGCGCGAACATCGCACCTGGCCCAAGGCGATCATGCAGGTGAAGGTCGTGCCCCGGCTCGCCGCCGCCACGGATCCGCGGCTGGAGCACAAGACCACCGACCGTTCCCTCTATCGCGACGCGCTGCAGCGCGGCGGCACCTATGAGGTGCTGATGACCGACGAACAGGGCTATCTGACCGAAGGCTGCTTCTCCTCCATCTTCGTGGAGCGGGGCGACAAGCTGGTGACGCCGCCGGCCTCGCGCGGGCTGCTGCGCGGAATCCTGCGCCAGAGCCTGCTCGATATGGGCGAGGCGGTGGAGGGCGATCTGCGCATCCATGATCTGGAACGCGGCTTCTTCATCGGCAATGCGTCGCGCGGGATGGTCGCGGCCTCGCTGGTCCGATAGTTTTCCTAGGACGCGCACAAGCCAATAACCGGCAACTGGCGGTTGCTCCGGCGTCCTTTGCGCACTAAGGACCGCCGCGTCTGCCTGCGCGGCAGGCAAGGAGATAATATTATTTTTGTCGCGATGCCGTCGAACGCGGACTCTTTTGTCCGTCTGGGCATCGCTCTGGAGAAAGATCATTGCCATGAGCCAGACTTCCGCAGCCCTCGGTCGCATCCAGCCCTCCGCCACCCTGGCGATGAGCGCGCGCGTGAATGCCCTTAAAGCCGAAGGCGTGGACGTCATTGGTCTTTCGGCCGGCGAACCCGATTTCGACACGCCCGATTTCGTCAAAGAGGCGGGGATCGAGGCCATTCGCAAGAATCTGACCCGCTATACCGATGTCGACGGCACCGCCGACGTCAAGGAAGCCGTGGCCTTCAAGTTCAAGCGCGACAATGGCCTGATCTACAAGCGCAGCCAGATCAGCGTGAACTCGGGCGGCAAGCACACGCTTTTCAACGCGCTGGTCGCCACCGTCGACGTGGGCGATGAAGTCATCATCCCGGCGCCCTATTGGGTCAGCTATCCCGACATCGTGAACTTCGCCGGCGGCACGCCCGTGTTCATCGAAGGCCCGGCCAGCCAGGGCTACAAGATCACCCCGGCGCAGCTCGACGCCGCGATCACCCCGCGCACCAAGTGGGTGATGCTCAACTCGCCGTCCAACCCGTCGGGCGCCGCCTATTCGGCGACCGAGCTCAAGGCGCTGGGCGAGGTGCTGCTGCGTCACCCGCATGTGCTGGTGATGACCGACGACATGTATGAGCATGTCTGGTACGCGCCGACCCCCTTCGCCACCATCGCCCAGGTGTGCCCGGACCTTTATGACCGCACCCTGACGGTCAACGGCTGTTCCAAGGCCTTCTCCATGACCGGCTGGCGCATCGGTTTCGCCGGCGGTCCCGAATGGATCATCAAGGCGATGGGCAAGCTGCAGTCGCAGTCGACCAGCAACCCCTGCTCGATCAGCCAGGCTGCCGCCGTGGCCGCGCTGACCGGCCCGCAGGATTTCCTGGAAGAGCGCAATGCCGCCTTCAAGAAGCGCCGCGACATGGTCGTCGCCATGCTGAACGACGCGCCGGGCCTCGACTGCCCGACGCCTGAAGGCGCCTTCTATGTCTATCCCGACGCCAGCGGCGTGATCGGCAAGGTGACGCCCAAGGGCCAGCGGATCGACAGCGATGAAGCGCTGATCGGCTATTTCCTCGACGAAGCGAAGGTCGCGGCCGTCCATGGCGCCGCCTTCGGCCTCTCGCCGGCCTTCCGCATCAGCTATGCGACCTCGGAAGAGGTGCTCAAGACCGCCTGCGTGCGCATCCAGGAAGCCTGTGCAGCGCTGAAGTGATCTCCGGCCGATGATCGTCGGCCTGCAATAAGCTCTTGAAAATTCGGTCGCGATCCTGTCTATCGCGGCCGGATTTTTCCATTGTCTCAAAAAATGAAACGGTCTTTTTCGCATTGCAGCGTCTTGTGATTGACGCCGCAGGCGCTATATGCCCGTTGCGTAAAGAAACTTATGTGCGGTGGCATTTCGTCGCTTCGCTCCCGTCCTTGGTCGAAAGCCGCTGTCCGGCGCGATCATGTTCAGACAGGGGCAAGGCGCAATGTCCTACCGGGCGACGATCGCGAAGATATCGCGACAGAAAGGCTTGGCCATGTTGGCGTTTTTGAAATCCGAATTGTTCTTCCGCTTCCTGGGTGGCTTTGCCATCGGGGCGGTCGCGATGTTCGCGCTTCAGCCCAATAATGAGCCGCCGGCGCTGACCTCGACCGCGATCGCGTCGACCGCGACCCCTGTCGGCAGTGCGGCGCTCTAAGGGCCTTTTCCTACTTCCCCTTGCGGCGCTCGCCGCCGCGTCTTCCCCATTGCATGCCGAACCTGCCGTCCCCACGCCGATTCCGGCGCTGGATGCGCAGCCGACCCGATCGCTGGAAACCGCGATCTTCGCGGGCGGCTGCTATTGGGGTGTCGAGGGCGTCTTTTCCCATGTGAAGGGCGTCAGGCTCGTCGTGGCGGGGTTCGCCGGCGGCCCGCGCGACCGCAAGGTCGATTATGACATGGTCAGCGGCGGCGATACCGGTTTCGCCGAGTCGGTCCGGGTCACCTATGATCCGAAGATCGTCAGCTATGGCACGCTGCTGCGCATCTTCTTCTCGGCTATCACCGATCCTACCACGCTCAATTATCAGCGGCCCGACAGCGGCACCCAATATCGCAGCGCGCTCTTCCCGCTCAATCCAGAGCAGGACAGGGCAGCGCGCGCCTATCTCATACAGTTGCGGAAGGCCGAGCTGTGGCGCGATCCGATCGTGACCAAGGTGGAGGCCTTCACCGGCTTCCAGGATGCCGGGGCCGATCATCAGGACTTCATGGCCCGCTATCCCTATCATCCCTATATCCAGCGCTGGGACATGCCCAAGCTCAAGGCATTCCGCGCCATGTATCCCACGCTCTACCGCGCGGTCCCCGCCGCCTGATCGCGCCGATGCTGGCCGATGGCGACGTGGCAGGCTAAGCCCCAATCATCGCCGCCAATGTCATCGCCGCCAAGGGAGCCTCCTCATGTCCGACATCACCGGTCTGCAAATTCTTTCGACCCTCGCGCCCGATGGCCGCCTGACCGTATCGCTGGCAGAGCAGACCCTGCCAGCGCCGACCGGATCTCAGGTCGTGCTGCGGGTCGAGGCGGCACCGATCAATCCATCCGATCTCGGGTTGCTGCTGGGGTCGGCCGATGTCGACCATGCCGAATATGGCGATGGCTATCTGGTGGCGCAGATGCCTGAGGCGTCGATGCGTGCCATGGCCTCGCGCCTGGGTGAAGCGATGTCGGTCGGCAATGAAGGGGCTGGCACGGTGATCGCAGCGGGCGAAGCGCCGGAGGCGCAGGCGCTGCTCGGCAAGCGCGTCACCTGTGTGCCGGGCGGCATGTATGCCCAATATCGGCTGGTCGACGCACGTGCCTGCATGGTCTTGCCGGATGATGCCACGGCGGAGCAGGGGGCATCGGCCTTCGTCAATCCGATGACTGCGCTCGGTTTTGTCGAAACCATGCGGGCGGAGGGGCACAAGGCGCTGGTCCATACCGCGGCGGCCTCCAACCTTGGCCAGATGCTTGTCAAAATCTGCCAGGCGGATGACATTCCGCTGGTCAATATCGTCCGTAGCCCGGCGCAGGTCGCGCTGCTGCGCGATCTGGGGGCGCAGCATGTGCTCGACAGCACGGCCGACGATTTTGCCGAACGGCTGGTCGCCGCCCTGACCGAAACGGGGGCGACCATTGCCTTCGATGCGATCGGCGGCGGATCGCTGGTCAGCCGGATATTGGGCGCGATGGAGCAGGTGGCGAGTGCGGGCGCTGCCTATAGCCGCTATGGCTCCGCCACCATGAAGCAGGCCTATATCTATGGCGCGCTCGACCTGTCGCCGACCTTGCTGACGCGCAGTTTCGGCTTCAGCTGGCGGGTCGGCGGCTGGCTGCTGACGCCCTTCCTGGCGCAGGCGGGGGCGGAAACGGTGGAGCGGATGCGCGCCCGCGTGCGTGACAATCTCACCGGCCTCTTCGCCAGCCACTATAAGGCGCGCCTGTCGCTCAGGGATGCGCTGACGCGCGACGCGGTGCTGGCCTATAATGCCCGGCGCACCGGCGAGAAATATCTGATCGTGCCGGAACCGGCCTGAGCCCTAATATGAACCCATCAAGGAGTGACCTGCGCCAATGACCATTCGGGATGCCAGCCCGGCCGATGCCCCGGCCATCGCGGCCATCTATAATGACGCGGTCGTCAACACGACGGCGATCTGGAACGAGCATCAGGTCGACGCCGCCAATCGCCGCGCCTGGCTGACGGAGCGGCAGGGGCAGGGCTATCCGGTGCTGGTCGCGGTCGATGCGCTGGGCGACGTTGTCGGCTATGCCTCCTTTGGCGACTGGCGCGCCTGGGATGGCTATCGCAACACGGTCGAACATTCGGTCTATGTCCGAGCCGATCAGCGCGGGGCGGGAATCGGCAAGACGCTGATGCTCGCCCTGATCGATCGCGCCCGCACGATCAGCAAGCATGTCATGGTCGCCGGCATCGAGGCCGGCAATATCGGGTCGATCCGGTTGCACGAACGGCTGGGCTTCACCCAGGTCGGTCTGCTGCCGCAGGTCGGCATGAAATTCGGCCGATGGCTCGACCTGGCCTTCCTGCAACTGACGCTGGATACACGCGCCACGCCCGACACGCGCCTGGCCGACTAAAGCTACTGGACAATTCGGCCGGTCCGCAGACGATCAAAAGCTGCCCCCACCATCGCTGACCTTACCATATCCGTCATCCCGGACTTGATCCGGGATCCATTCAGCGCTCCCCATCCGTCGTAGCGCATAATGGATCCTGACATTTGTCAGGATGACGCCGGTTGTGAGGGGCAAGAAACGACTAAGAGCGGCGGTAAATTCCTCCCCTGCAAGGTTCGCTAGAGGCGCGCGACTCTGCCGAAGGGAGCCACGAAGTGGTGGAGGGGTGTCACCCAATCGAGAGGGCGACACCCCTCCGTCTGGCCTGCGGCCAGTTCAAGGGAGACACGGGTCTCCCTTGAACTCCCCTAGCAGGGGAGGATGGTCCGCAATCGACCATTGCTTGCCGTCCGTTCGGAAAATTGGATTGCCCGCAACTGGCCATTCGTTCAGCTTGACCAATTGAGTCTGGGGGGCGTCGTATGGGCCAAAAGGAACGAATGGACTGCTCGAACAATGCTTGGGAAGCGGCACCTTGGGATGCCAGTGATGAGATTGCCGACAGTCAGTTGAAAGGGTTCCAGCAGCGGTCCGAATGGCCGATTTTTTGGACCTCTGTTCGAGAATCGTCCGCAGAATTGGGTCACGTCCGTCAATGTGGTGTAATTTCGGTGCTGGCCATCGGGCTGCATTTTCAGGCGGCCTTGGGTGTAATCTGTAGCGGCTGAACCTCCTCGGTTATGGGTGTGGCAAGGGCGGCCATGCCCTCGATCTGCAT